>CAWVVS010000023.1:0-12854 GCA_963933655.1 uncultured Candidatus Thioglobus sp.
GCGTTCGATAAAGTGAAAATAACCAAGCTGTAGCAATACCGCCGACCATCATCCAGAATGGTAGTGTCATTACAGAGTGAGTGATTAAACCCATTGCTGAGTGGAAATTCTCTTTCAGTGCTGCAACCGAGCCGTGTGCTTCTGAGTTAATCGTGATTGCATTGTCCAACCAACCGGTAAATAGCATTGGCTCAATCGTAAAGTAACCAATAATAGCCGATGGTATGGCAAGCATAATAAGCGGCGCTGTGATCGATGGCGCAGTTTCGTGCAGGTGCTCTTCAGTGTGACGATCAACGCGCGATTGCCCGTGGAAAACTAAGAAAAACATGCGGAACGAATACAAAGCAGTAATAAATACCCCGGCAACAACAGCGTAATAAACCCATTCTGCAAATGGCAAATTGGAGAAATGTACTGCCTCGATAATCATATCTTTCGAGAAAAATCCAGCAAAGCCCGGGAAGCCAATCAACGCCAATGTGCCGACTAATGAAGTGATGTAAGTAATCGGCATTTTCTTGCGCAAATTACCCATCTTACGAATATCTTGCTCGTGGTGCATGGCAACAATCACCGAGCCCGCAGCCAAGAATAATAAAGCTTTAAAGAAAGCGTGCGTCATTAGGTGGAAAATAGCCACCGAATAAGCACTGACGCCGAGTGCAACTGTCATATAGCCAAGTTGTGACAAAGTTGAATAAGCAACGACACGCTTAATGTCGTTTTGCACAATACCAAGTAAACCCATAAATAAAGCGGTAATCGCACCAATCACCATAACCACAGTCAGCGCCACATCACTAAGCTCAAAAATAGGCGACATACGTGAAACCATAAAGATACCGGCCGTTACCATTGTTGCCGCGTGAATCAATGCAGAAATCGGCGTAGGGCCCTCCATAGAGCCTGGAAGCCAAACGTGAAGTGGAACTTGCGCTGATTTACCCATAGCGCCAACGAATAGTAGTAGGCAAATAACGGTAATAACCGACATATCACCAAAAATTGTTTGACCATTAACTTGATCGGTCAGTGCAAAAGTCTCGGCGTAATCTAGAGTGCCGAAGAACATTAATAATAGTGCAATGCCCAATAGAAAGCCAAAGTCACCAACGCGGTTAACTAGGAAAGCTTTGAGGTTGGCCTCAACCGCAGATTCTTTGCCGTGCCAGAAACCGATTAACAAGTAAGACACAAGACCTACAGCTTCCCAACCAAAGAACAGCTGCATGAAGTTATTCGACATAACCAGCATAAACATCGCAAAGGTAAACAGCGAGATATAGCTGAAAAACTTGGTGTAGCCATCATCATCGTGCATATAGCCAATGGTGTAGATGTGCACCATCAAAGAGACGAATGACACAATCACCAACATGACTGAAGTTAGGTTATCAATCAAGAATCCGACGCTAATGTTTAGACTGCCAATTTGCATCCAAGTATAGAGATTCTCATTAAAGACATCGGCACCTTCTAGCACGTGATGGTTGAAAACGTACAACGCCAAAACAGTCGAAACAGCAACACCTAAAATGGTAATTGTATGCGACAGCGTTCGTCCCAAGCGATTGCCGGCAAGACCAACAATAAGTGAGCCAACAAGTGGCGCTAGGGCAAGTGTTAAATATATATTTTCCATAAACTAGATTTAACCCTTCAAACTATTGGTGACATCAACATCAATCGAACCGCGATTTCTATACATTAACGTTAGAATTGCCAAGCCGATAGCAACTTCCGCTGCAGCAACTGTCAGAATAAAGAATACAAAAATTTGTCCCGCAACATCGCCACTGTAATACGAAAAAGCGATGAAATTGGTATTAACTGCAGCCAAAATCAATTCAACACACATTAACAACATGATGATGTTGGTCCTGTTGATGAAGATCCCCGCAAGACCAATACAAAAAACAATGGCACTTAAAATAAGGTAGTCCGATAGAGCAATCATTTTGACTCCTTGCGTTTGCCAGAAGGGATGGACACTAATCGCATTCTATCTTTTGCTTGCACGTTTACCTGTTCTGAAACATCTTGTTTTTTACTTCTAGAGCCTTTACGATGCACCAAAGTAATTGCGGCAATAATCGCAATCAATAACAAAACTGCAGCCAGCTCGAATGGATAAACATAGGCTGTGTAAAGCACATTGGCAAGTTCTGTGATATTACTGTAATCAGCGGCATGTCTAGCTGGTTCAGCAACAACGTCCAAGCCAAACTGTCCAGCACTAAGAACCAGCGCCATTTGCGCAATAACGATTACAGCAACAACAATGCCGAGTGGTAAGTATTTGGTGAATTTAGCACGCAAGGTGGATTGATCCACATCAAGCATCTTAATAACAAACAAAAACAGCACCATCACTGCGCCAACGTAAACCAAAATCAACGTCACTGCCAAAAATTCAGCCTCTAGCAACAGCCAAATACTGGCTGCACTGAAAAAAGACAATATTAATAGCATTGCCGCCTTCATTGTGTTTCTAGCGGTGACCATCAACGCAGCACTTGCTACGAAGCAAAAACCAAAGACATAAAATAGTATCGATGTAAATTCCATAACTAAAGTTACCTGTATTTCGAATCTTCAAGGCGAGCTTTATTAATCGCCTTTTCATTTTCATCACCAATCGCCAACAAACCCTTCTTGTCGATAATACTGCCTTCTCTTGATTCGAACGCATAATCAAAAATATGCGTCTCAACAATGGCGTCGACTGGACAAGCTTCTTCACAAAAACCACAGAAAATACACTTGAACAAATCGATATCGTATTGCGTTGTACGACGCGTTCCATCGTCTCTCATTTCTGATTCAATGGTAATCGCATTCGCAGGACAAACCGCCTCACAAAGCTTGCAAGCAATGCAGCGCTCCTCTCCATTAGGGTAGCGACGCAAAGCGTGGAGACCTCTAAATCTTGGTGAAATCGGCGTTCGCTCTTCCGGGAACTGTACCGTTATTTTGTCTGCAACAAGTTGTTTGGCGGTAATTTTCATACCCGCGCGGATCTCGCTTAATCCAAAGTCTTTAACGAGTTTTTTTACTTTTTTAATCATCATATATCCTCTTTAGAACCAAGGCCCAACTTCAAGCTGTGTCATTAAAGCCACAACAAAAATCCAAATAATGGTAAGTGGTAAAAATACTTTCCAGCACAAACGCATAATTTGGTCGTAACGGTATCTTGGAAATGTTGCTCTAATCCACAAGTACAAGAATAGGAAAAAGCTCATTTTTACCAATAACCATATCATATCTGGCACAAAAGAAAACCAACCTTCTAAGTACGGTACGCCTTCAAACGGTGAATGCCAGCCACCGAAAAACATCAACACAGCAAGGGCCGCCATCATAATCATATTAATGTATTCAGCCATAAAAAATAATGCAAAACACATGCCTGAATATTCAACGTGCGTACCACCAACAATTTCTGATTCGCCTTCCACCACATCAAATGGTGCGCGGTTTGTTTCAGCAAGTGCTGAAATCCAAAAGACAATCATCATTGGAAATAGCGGAATCCAATACCAATTCCAAATGCCGCCTGCTTGGTCTGCAACAATTGTGTTCAGGTTAACAGAGCCAGCAATCATCACCACTGTAACAACAACAAAGCCGATAACAATTTCATACGATACCAACATAGAAGCACTACGAAGTGCGCCTAATAACGGGTATTTTGAGTTCGACGCCCAACCCGCCAAAATGATGCCGTAAACGCCTACAGAGCCAATCGCCAAAACATAAAGTAAGCTCACGTCCAAATCGGTAATGTAGAAACCATCGCCCATTGGAATCACTGCCCAGATAGCAACAGCCGGCACAAAAGCTAAAATTGGCGCTAGGAGAAATAAGTAGATGTTGGCTTTAGAAGGAAAAATAATCTCCTTAAACATCATTTTGAAAACGTCAGCAAATGGCTGTAGTAAACCAAGTGGACCAACACGGTTAGGACCAATACGGAGCTGCATATAGCCAATGACTTTACGCTCTGCGTACGTCATGTAAGCCATCATAATAATAAGCGGTAGAATTAAAGCGACGCCCTTGATAAGAATTATAACAACATCAGCCAAGCCACCGTCAAACCAAGGTATCAGTGTATGAATAAGATCTACAAATGCTTGCCACATAATTCTACTTGCCCTTATCGCTGTCTTGCTTGATTTGTGTGAACAAACACACAACCCTCAGCAACGGTTTCGTTAATATTAACAGGAATGCCTTTATATAAATCACCCTGTGTTAATTCAAGTATTTTCGCAGTCGCCCCACTCACAACAGCCTCGCTTATTTGCCCGATTTGTGTCAGTTGTAAGGACTGTGCATGCCTTGTTAATACGTCCGCCGTATAAGGCGTGTACTGCCAAACGGTAGCAACATTCGGCGCTTCGGTGGCAATAATATCCACATCATTTAATTGCGAACTGACCGTTAATGACAACGCATCATCGGCTACTTGTATCGAATCCGTATAATCAAAACCTGGGAGTTCTAATAAATCAGCCAATACTTTAAGCACTTTCCAACCCGGCTTTGAATCACCAGCGGCCTCTACTGAGGCACTATAAGATTGGGCTATATGATCTATATTGATATGAGTGCCAGAAGTCTCGTAGAAGCTTGCCACCGGCAAGATAACATCAGCGTAACTTAATACCACCTCATCTTCAAAACTATTAAGTGCCACAACAAAGGCATCATCGCGGCTTAAATCTTCAATGGCAGCAGCTGAATCTACACAATCAAACGCAGGATAAACATCAAACAAAACAAACGCGTTCAAATTTGCAGCAAACATTTGCGCTGCATTTAAACCACCGTTTGGCTTAAAGTTTACTTTTTCTGCAGCCAGAGTGTTCCCCGTAGCACTTGCATTAAGGGTTTTGGCACCCGATGCTTTAGCAATTTGTTCTACAAGTTTAGCCACTTGATCTGCGCAAGGATTGCTGTTAACCTGCTCGCCCAATACCACAACTGCATTATCGGCAGCTGACAGTGTGTTGGCAATATCAGCCTGCGCTTGATCAACCTTCACGCTCTTTAAATAGTCTGGCAGTGCCTGATAATTTGTCTCTAATAAAGCCTTTAAAACACTTGAGAGTGTCGCAACCGTATTCTGTGGTGCGCTCAATACGCTATTAGAAACTCGATAATTAAAATCAAACGCTTTGGCATTTACAGTAGAAACTTTGGCGCCTTGTAGGGTGGCTTTTCTAATACGATGGTTAATCATCGGCTGCTCTAAACGCAAGTATGAGTTAACGATTAACGCATGGTCGATGGTCTCTAATTCCGCCAAAGAGATATTAGTCTCTAATGCGCTTGCACTACTAGGATTAACAACATCTAGACGAGTGTCTAAGTTTTCAGAGCCAAGTTCACGTGTTAGTTTTTGCAATAAATACAACTCTTCCAATGTTGCATTCTTTGACGCCAGAGCGCCAAAGCTCGTCGACTCAGTTGCATTCTTTTTAATGCCACTTGTTGCCGCTTCAAGCGCCGCCTCCCAAGAGGTCTCTTGCCATTCGCCTTTCACCTTAATTTTAGGCGTAAAAGCACGATTATCGTTTGTAAGACCCTCGTATGAAAAGCGATCTCTGTCTGAGATCCAAGTTTCATTGACACTCTCGTTATCTCTAGCCACAACACGTTTGACTTTGCCTTTGTGTGTTTGAGTGAAAACATTGGAACCAACTAAATCATGGCGTGCAACACTCGCAACAGAATTCATTTGCCACGAACGCACTTCATAACGGAATGGTTTTGAAGTCAACGCACCCACTGGACAAACATCAATCATATTGCCCGAAAGTTCTGACTGAATACCTTCACTTAAGAAAGGCTCAATTTTTAGATCTTCACCGCGACCGGTTGCGCCCATTTCAACAATGCCTGCCACTTCTGCACCAAAACGCACACAACGTGTGCAGTGAATACAGCGTGTCATATCAGTTTGAATTAATGCTCCAATACCCTTGTCAGCAACAATGCGCTTTCCTTCATTAAATTTAGAAACGTCCGAGCCGTACTCCATCGCCACATCTTGCAGTTCACACTCACCGCCTTGATCGCAAATTGGGCAATCCAGCGGGTGGTTAATGAGTAAAAACTCCATCACTGCTTTTTGTGATGCTTTGGCTTTTTCATTATTTGTATGGACTCTCATACCCGCTGACGCTGGCGTCGAACAAGCTGGTTGTGGTTTCGGATTACCCTCAACATCGACAAGGCACATACGACAATTAGCCGCTACTGATAATTTCTTGTGATAGCAAAAACGAGGAATATCAATGCCTTCTCTGTCGGCAATCGAAATAATCGACTCACCAGAGTGGCCATGAACGACATTACCATCAATTTCTATTTCAATATCAACCATCGCTCTTCACCGTTTGAACCATACTCTTGCCGTGTTTGATGTAGTACTCAAACTCGTCTCTAAAATGTCTAATAAAACTTTCTACAGGCATCGCTGCTGCATCGCCTAATGCACAAATCGTATTACCAATAATTTTGTCTTGAACACTCATTAATAAATCCAAGTCTTCTGTCTTACCTTGACCGTCCATGATACGTTTTAATACGCGATACATCCAACCGGTACCCTCTCGACAAGGTGTACATTGTCCACATGATTCGTCGTAATAAAAGTGCGCCAAACGCGTTAAGGTCGCTACCATACATGTTGTGTCGTCCATAACAATCACCGAGCCTGCGCCCAGCATAGAACCTACTTGTTCAATGGAGTCATAATCCATTGTCATTTTCATCGCATCATCTGCTGGCAGTATTGGCGTTGAAGAACCGCCTGGGATAACTGCTTTCAACGTTCTGCCTTCTCGCAAGCCACCAGCCATTTCCAATAACTCAGAAAATGGTGTGCCCATTGGGATCTCGAAATTCGCTGGTTTGGTTACGTGCCCCGTCACCGAGAATAATTTACAACCACCCGAATTTGGCACGCCTAAATCGGCAAACCATTGACCGCCACGTGCCAAAATATCTGGCACAGAGGCAAAGCTTTCAGTATTGTTAATCGTTGTTGGCATACCGTAAAGTCCAACATTGGCTGGAAACGGTGGCTTAAATCTTGGCTGACCTTTTTTACCCTCGAGCGACTCTAATAATGCCGTCTCTTCACCGCAAATATAAGCGCCTGCACCCAAGTGAGTATGCAAGTTAAAATTGACTTCGCTATCGCCAATGTCACGCCCTAAAAGTCCGGCATCGTAAGCCTCTTTTAAAGCTTCTTCAAAGCGATAATAAGGCTCCATAAACTCGCCACGAATGTAATTGTAGCCCACAGTAGCGCCCATCACATAACCGGCAATCGCCATACCTTCAATCACTGAATGTGGATTAAACCTTAGAATATCTCTGTCTTTACAAGTGCCTGGCTCGCCTTCGTCAGAATTGCAAACAACGTACTTCTGCCCATCTTGGTTGCGAGGCATAAAGCTCCACTTAAGACCTGTTGGGAAACCAGCTCCACCCCGCCCCCTTAGACCAGACGTTTTTAATTCGGCCAAAATCGCCTCTTGCGATAGCTCGCCATGAAGAATTTTCCGCCAAACGCTATAACCACCTGTTGCTTCGTAAGTCGCTAAACTTGATGGGTTTTCTTTATCTATATTTTTGAAACAGACCTCGTTCACTTTACCTTACTCCTAAGTCCATCCAAAATATCATCAATTTTTTGTGGTGTTAGGTTCTCATAATATTGGTCACCAATTTGGAACATTGGTGCACCAACACACGCCCCCAAACACTCTACCTTTTTAACACTGACCAAACCATCTTCACTTACTTCACCTGTTTTTACGCCTGTTTTTGTCTCTAAATAAGAGATCAAGTCGTCAGCACCATTGAGCATGCACGAAATATTATGACAAAAACGAATGACGTGTTTACCCACCGGCTTGTGATTGTAATTTTCGTAAAAAGTGGCCACTTCTTGAGCGCAGATGACAGGCATTTCTAAGTAATCAGCAACCGCTTGGATTAACTCACTGGTTAAAGTTCCGTCGTTCTCATGTTGGACAATTTTCAAGGCCTCCATCACAGCTGAACTTTGATGGTCAGCAGGATACTTAGCCACCCAAGAGTCAATTTGTTGTTTTGCTTTATCCGAAATCATTAGACAAAACCTCCAATCCTAAAAACGAGTATCTTTGCCTTGTGCAAGACATATTGTAAAAAATCCGATGGAGCATAGCAAAAGCTATGTGCTTGAGTATTTTGGAAATATAACGCAGCAAAAGGTAAAAAGACAAAGTTGTTCATCGGTCAATTTCTCCAAAAACTATATCTTGCGTGCCGATGATTGTAACGACGTCGGAGAGCATATGACCTCTAGCCATTTCATCCATTGCTGCTAAATGCGCAAAGCCTGGCGCGCGTATCTTGATGCGGTATGGCTTGTTGGCGCCGTCAGAAACTAGGTAAATACCAAATTCACCCTTCGGGTGTTCAATGGCCGAGTACACTTCGCCTTCGGGCAAGCAGTAACCTTCTGTAAATAACTTAAAATGATGAATAAGCGACTCCATGTCGTCCTTCATATCACTGCGTTTAGGTGGTGCCACTTTGTGATCATCCGACATCACTGGACCAGGGTTCGCTTGAAGCCAAGCAATACACTGTTCAATGATACGATTCGACTGGCGCATTTCTTCCATACGTACCAAATAGCGGTCATAGCTGTCACCAGTAACGCCGACAGGAATATCAAACTCCATCTTATCATAAACCGAGTAAGGCTCATTTTTTCGGATATCCCACTCAACACCAGAACCGCGAAGCATAGGTCCAGTAAATCCAAGCTGCATTGCGCGCTCTGGAGTGACAATGCCAATATTAACCAGTCGCTGCTTCCAAATTCTATTGTCTGTTAAAAGGTTGGAGTATTGGTCAATACTGTCAGGGAAGTTGGCAACAAAATCAGCAATAAAGTCAAGTAATGAGCCTTGACGATTGGCATTCATTTCTTTTAGTTCTTTAGCGCTTCGTAATTTTGATTCTAAGTATTGTGGCATTTTGTCCGGCAGATCTCGGTAAACACCGCCCGGACGATAATACGTTGCGTGCATACGTGAACCGCTGACCGCTTCATAGCAATCAATCAGTTTTTCACGCTCTCTAAAGGCATATAAGAAAACACTCATGGCACCAACATCTAGGGCGTGCGTGCCAAGCCACATCAAATGGTTAAGAATACGAGTAATCTCATCAAACATCACACGAATGTATTTAGCGCGCTCTGGGATTTCTAGCTCAAGCATGGTTTCAATCGCCATCACATAAGCGTGCTCGTTACACATCATCGAAACGTAATCCAATCTATCCATATAACCAATCGATTGATTATATGGTTTTGATTCTGCTAGCTTTTCTGTGCCACGATGGAGTAAACCAATATGTGGATCGGCGCGTTCGACAACTTCACCATCCATTTCAAGAATAAGACGTAGTACGCCGTGGGCTGCAGGATGTTGCGGCCCAAAGTTAAGGGTGTAATTGCGCATTTCAGACATAATTATTTCCTTATTACCCTTGGAACATTGATATTTGGTTCAATGCTTACAGGTTCATAAACAACTCTGCCCAACTCTTCATCGTAGCGCATTTCAACTTCACCAATCATTGGGAAGTCCTTTCTCAACGGATGACCAACAAAACCGTAGTCGGTCAAAATTCTGCGTAAATCTGTGTGATTTTCAAACAAAATACCAAATAAATCAAAAGCCTCTCTTTCATACCAATCTGCTGAATTCCAGATGTCAGTCACCGACTCAATCATTAGATTGTCGCCCGCTAAAAGTGCTTTGACGCGCAGACGTTTGTTGTCAGAAACGGAGAGCATGTGATAAACAACAGAAAAACGATGGCTTTGTGTTTTGTCTGAATGTTGGGCGCTGCGGCCACGACCATAACCCGACGAGCTGGCGTTGCCATCCCAATCAGATTCTCCGTAAGTTAAATAATCAACACCACTAAGATCAACCAAAATTTCGAAATTAAAATCGTCTCTTAGTTTCGTGCACGTTTCAATAATAGCACCACTATCAATTGTTAGCGTTAACTCACCGTACATTTCACTGATCCCATCACTGCCAAAAACGTCACTTAATTGTTTTTTTAGTTCACTCATATTTAGGTGCGGGCAATAGTATTGGTTCGACGGATTTTATCTTGCAACTGCAAAATTCCGTAAAGCAGGGCTTCGGCAGTTGGCGGACAACCTGGCACATACACATCAACAGGGACGATTCGATCGCAACCACGAACCACCGCATAGGAGTAGTGATAGTAACCGCCGCCGTTAGCACAAGAACCCATAGATATCACGTATCTAGGCTCCGGCATTTGGTCGTAAACTTTGCGCAGCGCTGGCGCCATTTTGTTGGTTAGAGTGCCGGCGACAATCATTAAGTCAGATTGTCTAGGAGTTGGTCTAAAAACAATGCCAAAACGATCAAGATCATAGCGCGACGAGCCAGCCTCCATCATCTCAACAGCACAACACGCCAAACCAAACGTCATCGGCCAAAGAGAGCCTGTTCGCGCCCAATTAATAACTTTATCAAGTGAGGTAGTAACAAACCCCTCTTTCATTAAACCTTCAATAGCCATTGCGAACCGTTGTTTTAAATAAAAAAGAACAAATTAAAGTATTAGAAACGAGGTTGATCACTCCCACTCAAGCGCCCCTTTTTTCCACTCGAAAATAAAGCCGACAACAAGCAGTAATAAGAAGATAGACATGCCAATAAAACCAAACCAACCGAGCTTTGCCTGAACAACAGCCCAAGGGATAAAGAAAGCAACTTCTAAATCAAAAAGAATGAACAGAATCGCTACTAGGTAGTAACGAACATTAAAATGCATTCTAGAGTCTTCAAATGCGGGAAAGCCACACTCGAATTGTGAATTTTTCTCTTCATATGGCTTGCTTGGACCAAGAAGATAACCGACCAAAGTTAAGCCAACGCCAAATGCGATTCCTAGGAAGATAAATACTGCGACTGGTAAATAATTTTCTAACACTTTTTTTGCTCGGATTAGAGTGCGAATATTATAACAACTTAATCGCAAAACAGCGAGAAAGTTGGCGCTGAAAATGCCTAGATAATCCTAAAACATGAGGCTAAATGTCTAGTTGCGTGCCACCAACAGTGAGCGAATCCAACTTTAAGCTTGGCTGACCCACGCCCACAGGCACACTTTGACCCTCTTTGCCACAAACACCTATACCTGGGTCAAGTTTTAAGTCGTTCCCAACCATGGATATCTGATGAAGCACTTCATCACCCGCACCTATCAATGTTGCGCCTTTGATAGGCTTGGTAATTTTGCCATTTTTAATAAGATAAGCCTCATTAGCAGAGAACACAAACTTGCCAGAAGTAATATCAACCTGACCACCATCAAAATTTTTGGCGTAAATGCCGTCATCAACCGAGGCAATCATGTCTTCAAAATTATCATTACCACTAAGCATATAGGTGTTGGTCATTCTCGGCATAGGGATGTGTGCATAAGATTCACGTCTGGCGTTGCCAGTACTTGACTCACCCATGAGTCTGGCATTGAGCTTATCAAACATATAGCCTTTCAAGACGCCATCTTTAATTAGAACGGTTTCTTGTGTCGGCGTACCCTCATCATCAATCGTTAAGCTACCTCTACGGTTAGCAATTGTACCATTATCAACGATGGTGCATTTTTCATTGGCAACTTGTTGTCCAATCTTACCGCTAAAAACTGACGTTTTTTTACGATTAAAATCCCCTTCAAGACCATGCCCTATCGCTTCATGCAATAATACACCCGGCCAACCAGAACCAAGAATTACTGGCATTTTCCCAGCTGGTGCATCTGCCGATTCAAGCGCAACCAAGGCCATGCGAATAGCCTCTTGGGTGTAGACTTCTATAAAACCATTATCAACAAAATAGCGATAGTCGTAACGGCCACCGCCACCACTAGAGGACTGCTCCACTCGTCCATTTTCTTCCACAACAACGCTGACACTAATTCGCACCATTGGGCGACAATCTATTTGATAAACGCCGTCGGTCGAAGCTATTAAAACCTCAGTATAAGCCCCTGAAAGAGAGGCGCTAACCTGCTTCACTTTTGGCTCTTTTCTTGCAATGACATTAATCTGGCGTAAGACATCAACTTTTTCTTCCGGGGTTAAACTACCCAATGGGCTGAGCGCTGGATATTTGGCTCGTGAAGATGATTCTTGTAAGATTTTCGGCTGATGTAATCGGGGTGTTTCTGAAATACCCTTAGCAAAGTCTATCGCACCTTGGATAGCTTTTAAGTTAAGGTCGTCCGAATAAGAGAAGCCTGTTTTGTCGCCGACAACGCTACGCGCACCCACACCATGACTAATGTGATACGAACCATCTTTAACAATACCTTCATCGAGCACCCAAGATTCGGCCTCTGAATGCTGAAAATATAAATCAGCATAGTCAGCGCCCGTTTCAGAAAGCGAGGTGAGTAAATCAAAAATAACGTTCTGATTAATGTTGTAATCATCAAGCAACTGCTGAATCATAAGGTTTCTCCAGGGATTTGAGATTGAATAACAGGCTCAGACCAGGGACCTGTTATTGTGTAGTTGAGCTCCAATACTTTATTAATAACATTAGTGACTTCGCCACCAAGTAATAGCTTATCCGCAGCCCAAACAGCAAAGCCTGCCAATCCACCACCAGCCATGTAAGCTGCCAATGGTACACTGTCAGCCACAAATGGTTTGACTTTAGCCTTGAGATAATAATCCCGCTCAGCCAAATCCAAATACCCTGTCAGCTGAA
>CAWVVS010000024.1:0-12472 GCA_963933655.1 uncultured Candidatus Thioglobus sp.
AAGCCTAGTTTGCGTACTAAAAACACTCAAAAAACCCTTTAAAACACCCTTTTAGAGCCTTTAAACAGTCATTTTTGGTTCATTCTATGCCTTCAAGTACCTCATATTGATAATTCCCTAAATTTTTGTTATTTATTTCAGAAATAAAATGTGGCGCTGTTTTATCAAAAACCAAACTGGTCAATCCACAATTTCGGCGATACTCTAAATGAGTTTACTGAAACCGCTCAAAAATAATCGTAAGGCGTTATTTATGACGCATCGTTTCGGTAAACGTATTAAAATCAAAGCACTTTCACAAAAAGAGTTTCACATGGATGTTATCAAAGCACTTGAGCAACGCAAATCAACACGTGCCTTTCTTGACAAGGTTGTTACTGAAGAGCAAATAAATACCATGCTCAATGCCGCAAGGTGTGCACCATCTGGCGTGAATACTCAACCATGGAGTGTGGCCTTGGTCACCGGAGAGAGTAAAAAAAACCTACAAGAGAAAATTGAAGGGGCTTTTCGTTCTGGCGATAAGGGTAAGCGAGACTACCAATATTACCCCACGGATTGGACTGAACCTCATAAATCTCGACGCAAAGAATGTGGCTTGTTAATGTACTCAACACTTGGCATAAAACGCGAAGACAAAGAGCGGCAAATGAACCAATGGGCAGCAAATTACCGTGCTTTTGATGCACCTGTTATGCTGCTGTTTTTTTTGGATTCTGGCATGCAGCCTGGTAGCTATATGGATTGTGGTATGTTTATTCAATCAACAATGCTCAGCGCTATGGATTTAGGTCTTAGTACTTGCCCATTAGCATCTCTCGCTGACTATCAACACATCATAAAACCTGAGCTTGATTTTGGTCACGATAAAATCTTACTGTGCGGAATGGCAGTTGGCTATGAAGATACTGAGGCGTTAGTCAACAGTTATCGCACCCCAAGAGAAGAGGTGAGCTCGTTTACAGCGTGCTTTCGTTAAGAGAAAGTCTTGTTCTCTCGAGCAGATTAGTGTGGTTTTGACAGCCTAGTTGCATTCTTTAAAAACCAGAGCACGGCATTTTTCACACTTTGTCATGTCAAGCTTAGCATAGATATTTTGTATGGCGACTCCTTTGGATTCAAAGAAATTATCTTCCCCAATTTCTTCAACAAAACGCACTTTCTCCAAAAACTCACTAACAGAATGTTTGACCGAAACAAAATATAAGCTACCGCCCAACGCTTTCAAACGACGATTTTCGGATAATAGACCTGCGACGCCAGCGAGGTCTATAAAGTTAACGCCAGTGGCAACAATCAAAATATGATAAATTCTTTGGTTGTCAACAATTTGGTTGATTTGCTCTTGTATGTGGTTAATCGAACCGAAATAAATGGACATGTCGATTCGAATTATTTTTAGTTGCGGGCACTGAACTAAAGGCGCGGTGCGAACGGTGCTTAACTTTCGATCATTTTCCTCAGGGTCATCACTTGCAAAGCCCAATGTATGTATTTCTGGTGCAGCTGTTTTAGCAATAAACAGCATCAAGGATAACAACACACCGAGATAAATAGCAAACTCTAAATCCAGCAATAAAGTCGAAATAAAGGTAACAATGAAAATTGAACTTTCAGATTTGCTAAATTTAAATGTTTGCTTAACGTGCTTAAAGTCAATTAGATTGTAAGCGACCAATAAAATAATTCCTGCCATCGCAGAAATCGGCAGGTAAGTCATTAATGGACCGACCAAAAGAACAATTAAAACCAGTAAAAGTGCTGCGATGATAGCGGAAAGTGGTGTGCGAGCGCCCGATTCATAGTTAACGCCTGTACGAGTAAACGAGCCAGAAGATGCGTAGCTTGAAAAGAAACTACCAACAATATTTGACAAACCCTGTCCTATAAATTCTTGGCTTGGTTTGATTCTTTGGCTTGACTTAATGGCCACTGAGCGACTGATTGATACCGCTTCAATTAAACCCAGTAATGCAATAGCAAACGCCTCTGGCGCCAAATCTTTTAAAGTGTTGATTGAAAAATCCGGCATCGAAAGCGGCGGCAAAAATACTGATATTTCACCCACCGTTTTAATGTCGTCTGTCAGATGACCTAACCCGGCTGCAACCAGCCCACCCACAAACATTCCTATTAGTAGGTTTGGATATTTGGGTTTAAAAAACTTAACGACAATAGCGCTCAGCAATGTGGATAACCCCACCGCAAGAACAAATAAATTTAACTCGCCAATATTCTCAAACAGCCTTAACCAAGAATCTGTAAAGCCCAGACCTCTAAACACCTCAACACCCAACATCAGGGGTACTTGGCTACTAGCAATCAATATTGCAGCGCCAGCAGTAAAGCCAATGACCACATTGTGTGAAACAAAATTAACCAACATACCAAACTTTGCCAAACCAAATGCTAACTGATACACGCCAGCCATGAAAGTTAGTGTTAGCGCCATGGCAACAAATTCTTCACTTTCTATGACTGCATATTTGCTAATAGCTGAAAAAACGACGATCGATATTGCCGTTGTTGGCCCAGATACAAGATGAAAAGAAGAGCCAAAAAGGGCTGCAATGATCGGCACCACCATAGCAGTATAGAGTCCGTATTCTGGGGGCATTCCAGCAATAGTCGCAAATGCAATGCCTTGTGGGAGGACAATCACAGCGCCTGTTAAGCCGGCGATAAAATCAGCTTTAATTGTTTCAAACGAGGTTAGTCTAAACCAAATAAGAAACGGGAATATTTTTACCAACTTTGGCATTGAGTATTATTTACCTTACGGGATACTAAAATTATATATTAAATCAAGGTTTGTTTATTATATGAACTCAGTGCCAACCCAAAGAGTTTTATAGTCCAAATATTATTGATTATCCTATGATGACTCTACCATTGAACGAGCATCATATAAAGAGCAGTTCCTATGAAAATACTTAGCAGGGCATTCCTTTTCCATAAATGAAAAGCAGTGGTAGCCAACAGAGCAGCAAAGGCATGCAAGCCTTCCATAGCAAGAAAATCAATCCCTTTTAGCATGTAAATAACCAGTATAGTCATCACCATGGGTGGAGTGTACTTTGCAACAAATTGTAATAGCGGGTGCTTTTCACGACCACTAAACAACACAAAAGGCGGCAATCTTGTGGCAAATGTTGCCAAAGACATGATAACAATCACAACAACCAAATACTCAATATTCATCGTGCACTTTTTGATTGGTTGATCGGAGAACCATCATCATGATCAGTGAAAGGGCAATGGCAAATAACAGCATGTGTTGGGCAAACAACAACAGAGCAATGGCTGATGCTATTAGGGCAATAACAAAAGGCAGCGGTTTTCTTACTTTTATCCATTGTTCAATAAGTAAAACTGTAAACAATGCTGTGGCCGCGAACTCCATACCTTTGGTGTTAAAAACAAGTTGTGTGCCAGCCCAAGCGCCTATAGTGCATCCCAGAATCCAATAGCTTTGAGAAAGAAGCGTCATGAAGAAATAAAACCGAGGTTTGTCATGCCCATCTGGCACTTCAATCGTGGTCATTAAAGAATAGACTTCATCTGTAAGTCCAAAAATTAAATAAAATTTTCTCAGCCCCCACTCGCCAAAATTATTGAGCAGCGCCAAACCGTAAAATAAATGACGCGAATTGAGAAAAAAAGTGGCAATGGCAATTTCAACAAAACCCGCATTAGCTGCAAGCAAGCCAATAGCCATAAACTGCGCAGCGCCAGCATAAATAAAAATACCCATCAAGGTTGCAAAATACCACGGATAGCCAAGCTCTTGGAAAAGCAAACCAAAAGCAATACCTAAAGGCAAATAGCCAAAAAATATAGGCAAGGTGGTTTTGAGTGCATCTCGAATCATAAGCGGCTATTATAGTCTGAATGGGCTCAATTGCAGAATGGGTCCTATAGATTCTACTGTTTACGAAATATATAGAATTAATTTCTATATATACAATATATATTTGAAATAATAGTATTATTTTTTCTATTTATTGTAATTATTTAGAACTAAATACTATAATCATCCTACTTTTGAAGCAGAGCAAGCTTCACAATAATTAAACTAAAGGACTTGCACATGAGCCCATTACCAGAACACAGGTTAAGCCATTTAAGGCAGCTAGAAGCTGAAAGCATCCATATCTTTAGAGAAGTGGCTGCTGAATTCAACAATCCTGCCATGATGTATTCAATTGGCAAGGATTCATCAGTGATGTTGCACTTGGCGAAAAAAGCATTTTTCCCTGCTGTGCCGCCTTTTCCATTATTGCATGTAGACACGACTTGGAAGTTCCGTGAAATGATTAAGTTCCGCGACAAAGTGGCAAAAGAATCCGGGATGGAATTGTTGACTCATATCAACCCTGAAGGCGTGGCAATGAACATCAGCCCGTTTACTCACGGCTCAAAAGTTCATACCGATGTTATGAAAACACAAGGACTAAAGCAGGCGCTGGATCAGCACGGATTTGATGCTGCCTTTGGTGGTGCAAGACGTGACGAAGAAGCGTCACGTGCAAAAGAGCGGATCTTCTCGTTCCGATCTGAAAAGCACCGCTGGGATCCGAAAAATCAACGACCTGAACTCTGGAATTTGTATAACGCTCGCATCAAGAAAGGTGAGAGCATCCGTGTTTTTCCAATTTCAAATTGGACGGAGCTTGATATTTGGCAGTACATCTATTTGGAGCAAATCGAATTGGTGCCACTGTACTATGCCGCTCCAAGACCGATTGTTGAGCGTGATGGCATCAAGATTATGGTTGACGACGACCGCATGGAACTTAAGCCAAACGAAGTACCGAAAGAAGAGTGGGTTCGTTTCCGCACACTCGGCTGCTACCCATTAACGGGGGCAATTGAATCAAAAGCCACCACATTGACAGATATTATTCAAGAAATGCTTCTCACCAAAACTTCTGAACGACAAGGTCGCTTAATCGACTCTGATCAGGCAGGCTCGATGGAAGCCAAAAAAGCTGAGGGTTATTTCTAATGAGTTATTCTGACGACCTAATTTCCGATGACATTCACGCTTACTTAGATCAACACGAACATAAAACCCTTTTAAGGCTGCTGACTTGCGGCAGCGTGGATGATGGTAAATCAACCCTTATTGGGCGCTTACTGCATGACTCCAAATTGGTTTATGAAGATCAATTAGCAGCGATTAAAAACAGCCATGATGGCGCAAAAGATGGCGAAGAATTTGACCTAGCACTACTGGTTGATGGCCTTGTGGCTGAACGCGAGCAAGGTATTACCATTGACGTTGCTTACCGCTACTTTTCAACTTCAAAGCGAAAATTTATTATTGCCGACACCCCTGGACACGAGCAATACACTCGTAACATGGTTACAGGCGCATCAAATTCAGATCTTGCAATTATCTTAATTGATGCTCGCAAGGGCTTGATCACGCAGACAAAACGTCACTCATACCTTGTGTCTTTACTGGGCCTTGAGCATGTTGTTGTCGCAGTGAACAAAATGGATTTAGTTGATTACGACGAAGCAACGTATGAACAAATCAAAAGTGACTACGAAGCCTTTGCAGAACAACTCAACCTCCCAAAAATAGATTTCATTCCACTCTCAGCACTAAAGGGTGACAACGTGGTCAATCGGTCTGAAAATATGGATTGGTATCAAGGCCCCTCTTTACTGCCATTTCTTGAGGAAGTTGAGCAAACGATTGATCAAGTTGCTGATGGTTTTCAATTGCCGGTTCAATACGTTAACCGACCAAATGCCGATTTCCGTGGTTACTGTGGCACTCTTAATCAAGGCAGTGTTGCGCCTGGGGATCCGATTACAGTTTTACCGAGTGGTCTAAGCACTACCGTGGAGCGCATTATCACTGCCGATGGCGACCTTGATCGCGCCTACAAAGGCATGGCAATTACCCTAACGCTTGCTAAAGAGATCGACATCTCACGAGGCGATTTATTGGTGCACTCACAAGATAATTTTGCCATCACCAACCAGCAAAAATTACGATCTCACTTGGTTTGGATGGATCAAACGCCACTTGCTCTTGACAGAGATTACGAGCTTAAATTGGGCACACGTCGCATTAATGCTCGTGTTGACATCATTCATCACCGTGTTGATATTAACACCCTAGAACACGTTGATGCCGACACACTCGAGCTCAATGAAATCGGCTTATTGGACGTGCAACTCGATGCGCTGCTACCCATTGAACAATTCACACACAACAAAGGTTTGGGTGCATTTATTCTGATTGATAAAATCACCAATGCAACGGTTGCTGCTGGCATGATCAGTTCACAACAAGCCGACATGGTTGACCATCACCGAGCTGAATTTCATATTGCTGACGCCAATAAAGAACTCGAAGGCAAGAGTGCCGAACAGATTGTCCAGTGGGCATTGGCGCTTGAAGGAAAATCCATCGTAACTACCAACTTTGGCCCGCAGGAAGCCGTGTTATTGCATATGGTTAATCAAGTGGCGCCAGAGACTGAGGTGCTGTGGATTGATTCGGGCTACAACATGCCGCAAACCTATAAATTTGCGGACGCAGTAACAAAACAACTTGATCTTAATTTGACGGTATACACCCCGCTAGTCAGTGCCGCAAGGCGTGATGCTGTGATGGGCGGCATTCCAATGATTGATAATCCTGCACACGAAGAATTCTCACATCAATTCAAAATCGAGCCATTTTTGCGCGCCATGAAAGAAACCAACGCAGACGTTTGGCTGACTGCCGTTAGGCGCGAACAAACGGCTGTTCGCCAAGAGATGGACACTGTTGACCTAGGACCAAATGATGTTATCAAAGTCTCGCCCCTACTGGATTGGACATTAGCAGATATGCAGACTTATCTTAAAAAGAACGGCTTACCTGATGAAACACGCTACTTCGACCCTACCAAAGTTGAGGCTGGTCGTGAGTGTGGAATACACACGTTAGGTGATTAATTAATAAACTTTCCAAATAAAAAGCCCGATTTATTCGGGCTTTTTATTTAGCAACAACTTTGTTTTGTAATTAAGATGCTTTTTGCACCCCCAACACAACAACCTGAGTTATCGTTCTTTTCCTCTTGATCGTCAACGCCATACACTGGAATATCGCTAAGAGTGTGGAAGTTTTCCCAAGGGATGCCCTGGGGGTCAAGTGTCCAATACTTGTCTGATTCTGCATAACAACAGTTCGCACCTTTTTCAGCAATGTTTTCAATATTGCATTGATTTAGCCTTGCTGATATTTCTTCGAGCTCAGTATCGCTTTCAACCTCCAAACCTAAGTGATTAACACCATTATCACCACCTCGATCTGAAATCGCAAAATTGACTAATGGATCGTTTAGTCGCCATTTAGCGTAATCATTATGTTCAATAGTAGGTTTTTCACCGAATAGGCTTGAGTAAAAACCGATGTTTTTTTCTAAATCATCAACCGATATATGAATATGCATTCTTTTCATTATTAACCCCTATTAATTACAACAATCATTCTCTCTCATTTTTGAGCAACATTCAAGCTGAAGAATGTCCAACACACTTTTCAAAGGCTCTAAATTTGCATAGCTACGAATGCTCCGGCTTTCTTTAGACTGCTTAATTAAATTAGCACCTAACAAACCTTTTAAGTGAAAATTTAGAGTCGAAGGTGCGATCGCAAGTGAATTGCCAATTTCGCCAACCGTCAAACCTTCACTCCCGTGCTTTATTAACAAACGAAAAATTGAAAATCTTGACTCATTCCCTAATTCAGTTAGTATTTTTACGATTTTTGTATCATTCATCTTGCTTATTATACACAATTATTTCTATATATCTAGTTTTATAGATATATTAGACTTACGAACAGTGATTTATATATTAACTTTGCAAGACTTTACATGATTATTACCACTGACTTTTATTTGCCTTCAACCAGTGCTATTTTGAGAGTCATTGAGAAATTTCGGAAATAATCCGAATGAAGTGTTTTTACTGCAAAGCCTTAAGTCTTAAACGAAGTGCATTGAGTTTAATAAATCCTTCGGCGTCTTTTTGGTCGTATGCGCCCTCATCATCTTCAAAAGTAGCAATTTTTTCACTGAATAATGAGTTGTCGGATTTACGGCCAACAATAGAAACGTTACCTTTGTAGAGCTTAACACGCACGACACCACTCACTGTTTCTTGTGAGGCATCAATCGCCGCTTGCATCATCTCGCGTTCTGGTGCAAACCAAAAACCGTTATAAATTAGCTTGGCGTATTTTGGCATGAGCTCGTCTTTAAGGTGTGCTGCCTCACGGTCAAGGGTAATTGACTCAATGGCACGGTGTGCTCGAATCATTACTGTGCCCGCTGGGGTTTCATAACAACCGCGTGACTTCATCCCTACGAAGCGATTCTCGACTAAATCCAGGCGACCAATACCATGAGATCCTGCGCGACGATTCAAGTCTTCCATCACGGTTGCTGGAGACATGGTCTCGCCATTAATAGCAACGATATCACCTTTTTCATAAGTGATTTCAATGTATTCTGGCTGGTCTGGCGCATCTTCTGGCGAAACCGTCCAACGCCACATATCGTCTTCTGCTTCAACCCATGGATCCTCCAAAATATCGCCCTCGTAAGAGATGTGCAATAAGTTTGCATCCATGGAATATGGGGATTTTTTTGATTGTTTTTGGTAGTCAATTGGAATATTGTGCTCTTTAGCGTAGTCCATCAAGCTGGAGCGAGACGACAAATCCCATTCACGCCAAGGCGCAATCACCTTAATATCAGCATTCAGCGCGTAAGCATTTAGCTCAAAACGTACTTGATCATTACCTTTGCCAGTAGCGCCGTGTGAAATCGCATCGGCGCCAACTTCGGCAGCGATTTCCACCAAACGCTTTGAAATAAGTGGACGTGCAATCGATGTACCTAAAAGGTATTCACCTTCGTAAATCGCATTGGCTCTAAACATTGGGAAAACAAAATCCCTGGCAAATTCTTCGCGCAAGTCTTCAATGTAGATTTCTTTAATGCCCATTGCCACAGCTTTCGCGCGTGCAGGCTCTACTTCCTCGCCCTGACCAATATCAGCCGTGAATGTGACAACCTCACAATCATAAGTTTCTGATAACCACTTTGCAATAATACTAGTATCTAAACCGCCTGAATAGGCCAATACAACTTTATTCATTTTCTGTAATTTTTTGTTTTTTATAGTTAAATGTCTTTTCATAGAGCATGGTAGCATCATCAAGAAGCACCTGCACTCTCCACAGCCCAACCCATGAAGGCCAAAGGTTCTTGGACGACCAAACTCGCCATCTAGGTCCACGAATCTCAAACCGCACATTAGTCATCACATTGTCGTCAAAAATCCAACGATGGGTGATGTATTCGCCTTTTAAATCGCGAATATTAGTGAAAAAGTAGATTTTACCCAAAGCATTGTCAGCATCTTCAACAATATCAACCGGAATGCGGTCTTCAACATTGAGTGCAAAAACAGCTTCAGAAATGTTCGGATGTGGCCAGTCGTGCGCTACCGCTGAAAGTGAAATAGATAGCCCAAGAATTATTATTGCGATATTTCTCATTTAATCAACCCAATTAATCACGTGTTCAAATAATTGATCTTCACTAATTTCGTTGTCTCTGTATGTTCGCCCCCGAACCGAAATGCCGGCCAAGTGCACACTGTTTTTATCACCGCTCACTAAAGGGTGCCAGCTAAACAAATCCTTGCCTTCATATAGTAACCGATATGCACAAGTTGAGGGCAGCCAATTAAACTTGTCGCCCCAATCCGGTTTAATCGTCAAACAATCTGGAACATAGGTTTGGCGGTTTTCATAGTGAGGGCACGAACAGGTTTCTTCATCAAGATAATGGCATGCCACATCGGTAAAATAGATTTCGTTTGTGTCTTCGTTCTCTAGTTTGTGCAAACAACAACGCCCACAACCATCACAAAGTGACTCCCACTCATTAGCCGTCATCTGGGCTAAAGTTTTGTTTTGCCAGAATGGTTTTTTTTCTGTCATCAAGGCTGATTATAAACTTATTGTGGCTAACAACCTATCGATTCCTATTGCCACCCCAGAACAAAAAGGCAATGGAGAGGATAAGTCAGTTAAAAATTCCTCATCAACCATCGTCGCCTGTTTTCCAAGCGCTTTTCGTTTGTCAAGTTCGATTTGAAAACGTTCACGATAATCCCCAGATTTTTGCAATTCTTGATAGCCATTAGCAACCTCAACGCCATCAAGATACAATTCAAAGCGATGTGCCACCGATCCTTCGACTTGAGCCAAGGCGGCTTGCTGTGCTGGATAATCATAGATGAAACAGATAGGATACTGCTTTAAATTTGGCTCGACAAAGTGCACAAACAAAAACATCTGCAAGTCCTCAATCCACTCAAAATCATCACTTAGACCATTCTCTTTTGCAAAACTTTTAAGGTCTTCAAAATCTGTTTTTAAGATATCAATACCGGCATACCGAACAAAGGCATTGTTATAAGATAATTTTTCAACTTGGTTTGACAGTCCAAGTTCTGCGACAAGTTCTGCGACTTCATCCATGAGTTGAAACATATCAAAATCCAGTCGGTAATATTCCAACATACTAAATTCGTTGAAATTTCTCTCGCCATGCTCATTGTCACGATAAACCTGACAAATTTGAAAAATATCCCCACTGCCTTTGGCCAACAATCGCTTCATTTCAATTTCTGGAGAGGTATGTAAGTACAATGTGCTTACATTATTGATTCCTTCATTAACACGAACACTGATGCTGTCGATATTTACATCTGTAATTGGGTGTGGTGTTAAAACTGGAGTGGTAACCTCAACAACGCCACGATCAAAAAAAAATTCACGAATTTTTTTAACCTGATCCGATTTTTCTTTAAGTGAGTGCTTTAAGAATTGCGTCATCTAATAAATTACGAATTAAAGTTTTAAGTATTGCAAAGCATATTACAACTATACAAGCACTATTTGAAAAGAAAAATTGAAATTTTAGGACGTAATTAAGAGCGTCCAGCGTATTCGTTAGTGCGCGTATCAACTTTCACTCTTTCACCAATACTGATAAATAAAGGCACTTGGACAACCACGCCCGTGTTCATTGTTGCTGGCTTACCACCTGTTCCAGCGGTATCGCCTTTCAGGCCTGGATCGGTATCTACAACCTCTAAAACAACATGATTGGGTGGTGAAACCGAAATTGGATTGTTATCCCATAATGTGACAATGCAGTTATCTTGCTCAACAAGATAATTAATGGCACCAGCCATCGCCGTTTCATCAAGCGCATATTGCTCATAAGAGTCGGGGTCCATAAAATGCCACGCCTCACCATCGTTGTATAGATATTGCATATCCAATTCCATCACATCAGCACTTTCTAAAGACTCGCCAGATTTAAAAGTTTTCTCAAGTGTTTTTCCAGTAATTAAATCTTTGAATTTAACGCGGTTAAATGCCTGACCTTTGCCTGGTTTAACAATTTCATTATTAACAATTGAACAAGGATTACCATCCAGCATTAATTTGAGGCCATTTTTAAATTGACTTGTGCCGTAATTCGCCATTTTTCTCCTGAAAAAAAATCAGTAATTAATTAGATTCAACTAATATTTAATTAAACTATACTAGCTATGAATGTGTAGAATATGCATGCTCATATTTTAACCTTTATTTTTAGAAAATTTTATGCACATCCACGAATATCAAGCAAAGGAATTATTCTCACAAAATGGTATCCAGGTGCCAAAATTCATTGTTATTTCTAGTGCCGTAGAAACGCCTCTCGCATGCGAGAAACTTGGTGGTAGCGTTTGGGTTGTTAAAGCCCAAGTTCACGCAGGTGGTCGTGGCAAAGGTGGCGGGGTTGTTGTCTGCTTCAGTATTGATGATGCAATTAGTGCTAGTGAGAAATTATTAGGTAATAAGCTGGTTACGCCACAAACCGATGCAAATGGACTGCCCATTAATCAAGTTATTATTGAGGCAGGTCAGGATATTCAAAAGGAACTCTACTTGGGCTTGCTCGTTGATCGTGCCACGTCTTGCATTACAGTTCTAGCGTCAACCGAGGGTGGCATGGATATCGAAGAAGTGGCGGCCAATACGCCTGAGAAAATCATTAAGCATGCAATCAATCCACTGGGCGTACTACAAGAAAATGAATGTCATGAAATCGCTGCTCAATTGCAGCTGAATAGCGAACTTTACTCACAGTTTTCCACAACCTTGCTTGGGCTTTACAATATATTCAGCAAGAATGATGTTAACCTCATTGAGATCAATCCGCTAATTATCACTGGCACTGATGAAATTATTGCACTGGATGGCAAAATTGATTTTGATGACAACGCTCTTTATCGGAATGAAGACATTGCCAAATTGCGTGACATTTCACAAGAAGATGAAAAAGAAAGAAGTGCTAGCGACCATCAATTAAATTATATCTCTCTG
>CAWVVS010000025.1:0-12263 GCA_963933655.1 uncultured Candidatus Thioglobus sp.
CCAAGACCAAACATCTTAAGTGAATTGACGAAATTACCAACTTGCTCAACATTATAGTTTTGTTTAAAAGTGAAGGCAAAAAGACCAGCCGCACCCGAAAAATCTCTTTTCCATAAATCGTGTTGTGGGTGAGATAGCAATCCTGGATGAATGACTTTATCAACCAATACGTGCCCTTCAAGCCATCTTGCAATTTCAAATGCAGATTTTTCATGCGCCTTAAGACGTACTTCTAATGTCCGCAATCCCCTCAATGCTAAATAACAATCGTGAGGATTGGTGTAATTTTCAAGACAATGATAAAAGGCATCAAAAGTATCGGCGTATTTTTTGTTAACGGTTGCAACACCCATCAGTAAGTCTGAATAACCACAGATGTATTTAGTCGCCGAATGAATGGATACATCAATACCCAAATCGAGCGGCTTGAGGTGCAACGGGGTTGCCCAAGTATTATCAATCACTGTAATAATGTTTCTCTCACTTGCAATTTTTGTAATCGCTCGAATATCTTGAATCTCAAACGTATTTGAGCCGGGAGATTCGAGGAAAATCAGTTTTGTTTTATCAGTAATTTGTTCTTCAATCTCCGCGCCGACATTAGAGGCGATCATGCTGATCTTAACGCCATACTTGTTTGCCAGAACTGTATGGCAAAATCTTGCCGTTGATCCGTAAACATTCTCACAAAGTAAAACCTCATCGCCGCTCTCGGTAAACGCCATCAATACGTTGATAATGGCACTAACACCAGAAGGGAAGGCTTTTGTTGTGTGGCCATTTTCAAGCTTGCAAAGCGCCTCTTCAAATGCTTTTTGGGTTGTGAGCCCTCCAGTGCCATAAGTCACACCTGGATACTCGCCATTTTGCGCCGCAAGCATGTCCGAGTAGTTGTCGAATAATACTGTGGAACCACTTTGAACAACCGGATTAATGGTTGTTATTCTCTTACCGCCAAAGCTTTCACTGTAGTCGTGCCAACCGATGATGTCGCTAGATTCACTCATTGTATAAAATAGACTTATAAAATAGGTAAATCATAGGGAGAACATCCTCCCTTGTCAAGACATTGTCGACTTTATAAACAAATCAACCTGGGAATGGCAGGACAGTATATTGCTGCTTTTGATGGTAGTTGAAAAATACTCTCAAGAACACTTTGGTAGTGGCGAAGTTGGTCTTGGTGTTGTTGTTTTACACGCTCAGAAAAATCCTTTTTCGACTCTTCAGCTGAGAGTGGTGTGGTTTTGAAATCGATAATCCATAGAATACCGCCTTCAATAAACAATCGATCGATGATGACTGTCCCTTCGACATTACCAAATTCTGCCTCTACCTGAGTGCTTTTTCGTTTTTGAAACAACCAATTGAATGTTGGGTCGTTTTTAGTATTGTCCAATAATTGACGGATTTTTTCACCATAGTGTTTGCGCAACTTTTTTGGCACACTAAGTTGAATCAATCGTATATCAATGCTCTCGTCATCAGGCTCAAATATCTCATACTCCAAATAATGGTGTACAACAGTTCCTAAGATGCTTTGATAAATTAAATCAAGATTTTTAGATAAATCAAATGTTTTATCCACAGTTTGAAGGGCTGTGTTTTCGATGCGTGGCAAATGCTGGTAGCGTACTAATAGATGCGATAAATCTCTCTTAGTAGGTTCTACAGCAGACCCATCAGGCATGATCATTGTGTCTTTGAAAAAAGGCAAAATGAAATCCAGTAGTGTATTTTTTGCAGCTTTACCATCCTCATTCACATGGCCCAAAAGGTGAATTTTCTTTTTCGCACGACTCATCGCAACGTACAACAATCGCATCATCTCAAAATGATTTTGCTTTTTGTCTATATGTTTAAGATAACCATAGGTCTGAGAAACATTCTTTTCAGACACAGATTTAATTGGTGCTAGCAATAAATTTCCATCTGCAAGAGGTTTTAATTGCACTAAGGGTGAGGTGTCAGACTTTCCTGACTTGCCAAGCCCTGGCAAGATGACAACATCAAACTCCAAGCCCTTGGCTTGATGAATGGTCATTAGCTTGACTCGTGCCGCATGGCTCGGTGCATATAGCTCACCAAGCATTTCTTCTATTGGCCCGATAGCAAGCGTATCACGCAATTCACAATGTTGCAAAATAGAAAGAAATTGTGTTTTTATACTACGTCTTTCTTCATCTAAAAACTCGTGAGGAAACAGCTTATCGAGTGCACTACTAAAACGCTCAACAAAAGAAAAACGCCCATTATTTTCAATAGCTTCACCAAGAATTTTCTGAATTGGCAGTGCGCGATGCACTGCGTCATCGCTGAGCGCTCCAATAGACTCTTTGTCATTCAATTGATGATAAATGGTCATCGTATCTGACGAACTAAGAATCAACAAATCTGCAAGTAACAAGCCGCACCATGGTGCGCGAAGCAAGGCTAACCAAGCAAGTTTATCGCCAAGTGAAAGCATGGCTCGAGTCAAGCTGAGTAAGTCTCGAGTGTACAAATGGGATCGTAATGCAGTCATTTTAATCGCTTCATAATCAATATCATTGAATTGAAGCGCATGAATAATTTCATTAAGGTGGCTTCTCGATCTAACCAAAATTGCTATTTCATCAGAGGTATTTTCAGCAAGTACTCGTGTAATAATTTCGCATACTTGGGCCGCTTCTTGCTGAGCCATACTGGATAAAAATGGATAAAAATTTACGGAGTCATCAATCAACTGTTCTGAGACTGGCAATGAGTGTGCGTAGTGAATAGCACCATTTGAAACATTGTTTTTGTCTGGGAAAATAGCTGAAAAATATCGATTGTTTGATTCGACAATGCTTTTAGTTGATCTAAAATTACAGTTAAGTTGCAGGTATTTTGGTCGAATATCGGCTATCCCGTTATTTTTAACTTCTAGAAAAATTCCCACTTGACTCTCTCTAAATCGATAGATAGACTGCATCGGGTCGCCCACAAAAAATAACGTTTTTCCGGAATCAGCCTGCCAATTAGTGATAAGTTTTTCTATTAGTGAAAACTGCGAATACGAAGTATCCTGAAATTCGTCAATTAATAAATGGTCAATTTTGTAATCTAAGAATAATGCAATATCTGTGACACCCTCCAGCTCATCTAATTTTTCTAATGAACTAAGTCCAACCTCTGCAAAATCAAAAACATTATGTGTTTCAAACAAGAGCTTTAATTGAGCAACAGCTAATTTCAGAACTCGGCTTATGCTGTGTAGAATCTGATGATCCGCCTCAGTGTGATACGGCTCTGGAAGTAGCGTCAATTCAAACAAAGCCTCTCTTAGTTCGTCTTCAGAACTTAACTCTCCAAGAATGGCAATAAAAGCTTGTTTATGCTCCTTAAGATTTGAATCAAATCCTTGTCTCTTATCAACTGTTTTACGCCACTGACCTTTTGATGTTAAGCAAAGATTTGCCAACCCAACCCAGGCGTCAAGTGCGTTAATATTGGCACTTGGTAGTTTATTTGTTACCATCTCGTTTTCGCTTAAAAAGGCAAAAAACGCTTCGTTAAAAAAACGTTTGGTAAGATCTTCTATGTACAATAAATGCTTACTGATGACTTTTTGCGCAGTTTTTTCCAACACCTCTATTTCAAGCACGCCTTGCTGATATAGCCTCGGCAACCATTGTTCGCGCTTCGCAAGCATCTGCATCAACAATCGATAAAACTTCTCAACATGGTTATCCAAATACAACAAAACATTGGCAATTTCATTTTGATATTCCAGCTCTTCCAAAAGCTTAAAGGTATTTTCAGCAGCGCTTTGATAAAATGCCTCATATTCATAGCGATCAGCCATGACTCTCGGTGATATAAGTCTATCAACAGTTGGGTACTTTGCCACTATCAAGCTAGACAATGAATCAATGGTGCTGATTTGGATTCTCGACGGATTGCTCAACAAATCCCAGCCTTGTTGTTGAGATTGTACAAGCGCCTTGTTGGCCAATTCGAAAGTTTTGAGCTTGTGTGGCTCCTTAGGGGGCGGCAAACTGGCGTCCTTCAAATACTGCAAAACGCGATGTTTAAGCTCGTCTGCTGCTTTATTGGTAAAGGTCATCGCCAAAATGCTTTCTGGCTGCCCAACTTCACCCAAAAGGCTTAAATAGCGCTGGGTCAGTAATTCAGTTTTTCCGGAGCCAGCTGGCGCTTGAACGATAAAAGATTCGTAAATATTGAGTGCTTGATCTCTTTGTTTTTGGTCCGTCGAGATTGTTGCTAAGGTTTCACTCACATTGATTCTGGCGCACTCACCCCTAATAAAGACAAACCATTCATCAACACTTGCTTGCTAGCGATAATCAGGGCAAGCCTCGCCTGTGTTAACGAATCATCGTCCACCAAAAAAGGACAGGCATTGTAGTAGCTGTGAAAAAACGACGCCAAATCTTTCAAATAATGCGCCAACTGGTGTGGCTGGTATTGCAATGCCGAAGATTCTACTACACCCTTATAACGGCTCAGTTCTTTTAACAAAGACTTTTCGCTGTCCTCAACTAGCAGCGATAAATCGGCATCAATGCTGTTCACTGTTATGTCTTTTTCTCTGGACTGTCTAAGTACCGAACAAATCCTAGCATGCGCATATTGGATATAGAATACAGGATTTTCATTGGTTTTTGATTTGGCCAAATCAAGATCAAAATCCATATGCTGTTCTGATTTCCTCATCACATAGAAAAAACGTGCTGCATCATTACCGACTTCATTACGAAGCTCTTCAAGTGTTACAAACGAGCCACTACGAGTAGACATTTTTACTTTATTGCCACCACGATATAGGCTGGCAAATTGCACCAGTAATATTTCTAACTTTTCAGGATCGTGATTAAGTGCAGCGACAGAGGCTTTTACTCTGGCAATATATCCGTGATGGTCAGCACCCCAAATATTGATAACCTTGTCATACCCACGATCAAATTTTTCTAAATGGTAAGCAATGTCAGAGGCAAAATAGGTGTGAATGCCGTTGTCTCTAACAACCACGCGATCTTTCTCATCGCCGTAATCCGTTGTCTTAAACCACAAAGCGCCATCTTTTTCATAAATGTGGTCAGCATCTTGCAGAATATCAGTGGTGCTTTTAGCTAGGCCACTGTCGATCAGTGACTGCTCTGAAAACCATTGCTGATAGTCAACGCCAAATTCAGATAAATCATCTTTAATGCCGCCAAGAATCGAATCAATGCCTACTCTAAAAACAGCTTGATAACCTTCACCCAAAAGTTGCTTTGAACGGGCAATAAGCGCATCGATATGCGCCTCTTTGTTACCACCTTCAGCTTCATCTTTACAAATATCTTCAAACAACTCATCGACATTCTTGCGCCAACGCTCGCCATACTCAGCGACAACACTTTTGGCAATATCTTGGATGTAATCGCCTTGGTATCCATTATCAGGGAATCTTAATTCCTCACCAAAAATAGACAAATAGCGCAGGAAGATGCTGACGGTTAGAATGTCCATCTGGCGGCCGGCATCATTGACATAATATTCGTTATCAACCTCAAAACCCACAGCTCGCATAAGGTTGGCAACCGTTGCACCATAAGCCGCACCTCGGCCATGCCCAACGTGTAACGGACCAGTAGGGTTGGCGGAAACAAATTCGAGCAAAACTCTTTTTCCTTCACCAATATTGGAAAGACCATAGTCATCCGCAGAGGCTAAAATATCTGAGACCACAGCGCTATTTGATGATTCTGATAAAAAGAAATTAATAAACCCAGGACCGGCAATTTCGGTCTTGTTAATCAGAGATGAGTCGCTGAGTTTAGCGATGATTTGTTCAGCTAATACTTTTGGCGCACACTTTGCTTGCTTGGCCAACATCAAAGCGACGTTCGTTGCGTAATCACCGTGCACCTTGTCTTTGGTGTGATCCAATCGAACCTGAACAGGCAATTCACTAATAACGCCTTCATCCAACAATGCGTTCAAACTTTGAATAAGTAATTCTTGTAACTGCTCTTTCATATCACCTGCAGGATTTTATTTCGACTAAATATAGTCGACATTTTAGTTTATCTAAACGTTTAATTATCAAAATGTCTAGCCGAGCCATATTTAACTCGCCTTAATGTGCCTCTTGCCAGTTATCGGCAATACCGACATCGACCACCAATGGAATATCAAGTTCTACGGCATCTTCCATCTTAGCTCGAATCACTTCTGCGTAGACCTGTGCTTTGTCAGAGGGCATTTCAAATACCAACTCATCGTGCACTTGCATTAACATCTTGACGCCGTTATTCTCACTATCGATCCACGATTGAATATCCAACATCGCTTTTTTAATAATGTCGGCAGAAGAGCCTTGCATCGGTGCGTTAATTGCCGTTCGAAGAGCGCGCTGTTGCAACATTTTATTTTTAGCATTGATTTGTGGCAAGTACAGTCGTCTACCCTCAATAGTCTCAACAAAACCCAGCTCTTTGGCTTTTTCTTTGGTGGAATCCATATACTTCAAAACGCCCGGATAATTTTCAAAATAGGCATCAATATACTCTCGCGCCTCGGTGCGCGAAACATCAACCTGCTTGGCCAGCCCGAATGCACTCATGCCATAAATCAAACCAAAGTTAATCGCCTTGGCATTGCGACGCTGATCTTTACTTATTTCATCCAGAGGTGTGCCAAACATTTGCGCAGCAGTGGCACTATGGACGTCAACATTGTTATTAAAGGCTTCTACAAGACTTTTGTCTTTAGAAATATGCGCCATAATTCTCAGCTCAATCTGAGAATAGTCTGCAGCAACAATGATATTGCCCTCGCTTGCTACGAAAGCACTGCGGATGCGTGCGCCCTGCTCAGAGCGAATCGGAATATTTTGCAAGTTAGGCTTCGAAGAAGACAGTCGTCCAGTGGCCGTAACAGCCTGATGATACGATGTGTGCAAGCGCCCCGTACGGGCATTAATTTGCTTTGGCAAAGCCTCAAGGTAGGTAGAATTTAACTTAGTTAGTGTTCGATAAGACATGATTAGGTCGACCAACGGATGATCGAGCAATTTCAGCGCCTCCTCGTTAGTGGATGGCTGACCCTTGGGCGTCTTCTTCTTTGGCTCAAGACCCAACCCCTCTTCACTAAAGAGTATTTGCTGGATTTGCTTTGGCGACTCTAAATTAAACTCATCTCCCGCAATATCAAAAGCCTGCGCTTGGATCTTGGCCATCTCGGCCTTGATCTGCACTTGTTGGTTGTACAAAGAAGCGATATCAATCAGTGCCCCATTGCGCTCAAGTTTGAGCATGATTTTCACCAATGGCAACTCCAACTCTCGGTAAAGGGCTTGTAGTTTAGGGTATTGCCCAATTTTTTCTTCTAGAATTTTATTCAACTCATGGGTAACAATAACGTCTTCACAGGCGTATGGTGCCGCTTGATCAAGACTGACTTCGTTAAAACTGAGTTGTTTTTTTCCCTTGCCAGCGACATCAGAGAAATGGATGGTTGTATGACCCAAATAAAATTCAGATAAGTCGTCCATATTGTGTCGCGTTGCCACCGAATTAAGGCAGTATGACTTGACCATGGTATCATCAACAATGCCATTTAGATCAACATCAACGTTGGCCAGCACGTGGGCGTCATATTTTAAATTTTGACCAATTTTGCCAATCTCAGCATTTTCAAGAATGGGTTTGAGAGCTTTTAAGGTCGCTTGTCTTGATAATTGTACCGGCGCATCTATGTAGTCATGTGCAACCGGTAGATAATAACTTTGCTGGTCGATTAAAAATACGAAGCCAACAATTTGAGCCTCCATGTAATCAAGGCTATTGGTCTCCAAATCAAAAACAAACGATTTGCAGGCTGACAATTTCTCTAATACACTATCAAAATCACTTTGACTCAGGACAACATGTTGCGAGTAGCCTTGCAGTAATTCACTATTCTCAACTGCTTTTTCTACGACCTCTATGGGCTCTTGAACTTGAACTGTTGCTGGCGCCTGCCCAACATCGCCCAATTGTCTTAGCCACATGGCAAATCCATACTCTTGGTAGAGAGCAGCAAGTGTAGTTGAGTCTTCGCCGGGCTCGTCGGAAAAAATATCAATTGGAATTTCAACGTCAAATTTGAGTTGCACGAGTTTGTTTGACAAATCCAAAAGATTAAAAGACTCACGCAGCCTTTCGCCTACTTTACCACCTACTTTATCGGCATTGGCTTTAACGCCTGCAAGATCACTGTACACGCCAAGCCATTTGGCAGCAGTCTTTGGCCCAACACTGGGCACACCAGGAATATTATCAGCACTATCACCAGTAAGCGCCAACAGGTCAGAAACTTGATGCGGCTCAACGCCCATTTTTTCTTTTACAAGGGCGCTATCATAAAGCTTGCCTTTCATATCCAGCTGCTTGACGTTATGACTCACCAATTGAAATAAATCTTTATCGCCACTAGCAATAATTGTTGTTGTATTTTTTGCGTCCGCTTGTGTCGCCAATGTCGCAATCACATCGTCTGCCTCAACGCCATCAACACAAAGAAAATGGAAGCCCATCGCCCGAACCATTTTATAAAGCGGTTCGATTTGTACAATTAAATCATCCTCGGCAGGCTTGCGATGCGCCTTGTATTCAGAATACATCTCGTGGCGGAAATTGGAGCCTTTGGCATCAAAAATCATAATTATTTTTGCGCCACTGTATTGGCGTTGCAGATGTTTTATGGCGTTAATAACGCCAAACATCGCCCCAGTTGGAAAGCCAGAATCGTTGCTTAAATTTTGAGAAAGTGTTGAGAAATACGAGCGGAATAAAAATGCAGAGCCGTCGACTAAAATAAGTTGCTGAGTCATGGCAGAATTTTACCAATATTCTTGGTACACTATTGCATAAAGAGACCTCGCAAACCAATCGTTTTAAGCTTCGATAAGCTATAAAATATTAGCATGTCAGACGCGCTTATCTCCGCCCACAATATCAGCCTTAATCACCAAGGTAAAAAAATACTTGATGACGTTAGCTTTAGCCTTAACCCAGGGGAATTTATTACTCTTATTGGTCCAAACGGTGCCGGCAAGAGCTCTCTAATTAAAGTTCTACTGGGTCTGATTAAACAAGACAGTGGTAAAGTTAAGCGCTCTAAGTCAATTCGCCTTGGTTATACCCCACAATTATTTACTCCCAACCCATTTATTCCGATTTCAGTTGTTGACTTTTTAACCCTCAATCAAAAAGTAGAACAATCTTTTATCGACTCCATCTCAGAGACAACCGGAGTTACCTCTCTACTGAGCTTACCACTGAAAAATTTATCGGGTGGTGAACTGCAAAAAGTATTATTGACGCGAGCTCTAATGAATAAACCCAATGTCCTGGTCTTAGATGAGCCTGCACAAAATTTAGATGTTGATGGTCAAATGCAACTGTACAAGCTCATTCAAAAAATTCATAAAACTCAAAACTGTGCAGTGCTTATGGTCTCTCATGATCTCCACAGGGTAATGAAAGAATCCACACAAGTACTTTGTCTATATCATCACATTTGTTGCCAAGGCCACCCAGAAACCATCCTCAAGGACGAGCAGTTTAACGACCTATTTGCTGATCAAATGACCGAATTAATGGCAACCTATAAACATCATCACGAACATCACCACGTACATTAGGGCTGAGCAAAAGACCTGTCGCTGATATAATATATCTTTTTTTTCTGAGCAAAATAATGAAGAACATCATCGAAGCGGCTTTTGAAGATCGTGCACATATTACACCTGACTCCGCGCCTCAAGAGGTAAGAGAGGCAGTCGCTGAAGCAATTCATCTACTCGATTCAGGCAAAGCCAGAGTTGCAGAACAAAAAGGTGTGGGTGATTGGACAGTTAATGAGTGGCTTAAAAAAGCGGTTTTACTGTCCTTTAGATTGGAAGACAATACTGTGATGCAAGCTGGCTACACTCAGTTCTTTGACAAAGTCCCTTCCAAGTTTGCCAATACAACGGCTGAAGAATTTCAAGCTGCAGGTGTACGTGTCGTGCCACCTGCCACTGCTAGAAGAGGCTCTTATATTGCTTCTGACACCGTTTTAATGCCAAGTTATGTCAATATCGGTGCTTATGTAGATTCTGGCACAATGGTCGATACTTGGGCTACTGTTGGCTCTTGCGCTCAAATTGGTAAAAACGTTCATCTTTCAGGTGGTGTTGGCATCGGTGGTGTTCTAGAGCCATTACAAGCCAACCCAACAATTATTGAAGACAACTGCTTCATCGGTGCTCGTTCAGAAGTGGTTGAGGGTGTGATTGTTGAACAAGGCGCTGTGATCTCTATGGGCGTCTATATTGGGCAATCTACCAAAATCTATAACCGTGAAACTGGTGAAGTGACTTATGGTCGTATTCCTGCGGGCTCAGTGGTTGTCTCTGGCAATCTTCCATCTTCTGATGGTAGCTACTCACTGTATTGCGCAGTGATTGTTAAGCAGGTGGATGCTAAAACAAGATCTAAAGTCGGCATTAACGAGTTGCTTCGCGGTATTTAATAAAAACCCAAGACATTAAAAAACCCGCCTTTCAGCGGGTTTTTTAATGCGTAACATTTATATGTTATTATCTACGTGTAAATATGCTGTAGAGTAAGCCAACTGCAACTAAGCCAACCAAATTGGCGCCGCCAAGAGCAGTAACTATACCTGTGATATTACCAACAACATCTCCTGGAAGGAATGCAGCAGCACTACCAAAGATGACCTGAACAACAACAGCTAATGCGATAAGAGCTACACCTGCTTCCGTTGCTTTCTTAATCCAACCTATTACGTTATCTAACATATTTGTCTCCCCTTAGTTAAAAGACAACCAACATTTATTTGTTGATTGGTGCACTTTTTATAGTAGTAAAAACTCTATGTCAAGTTTTTTTGAGAATAAAATGCTAAATAAACACCAAAAAACATAAAAAATAGTCTAAATGTTGCAAAAATACAACAAATTAATTCTCTAGAGAGGTAGCGAAGCCAAAATGCCCGCAAACAGAGCCAGACCAATGTAATGATTGTGTAAAAATGCCTTAAAACAGGGGGTTTTTTGACGATTATTGATCAAAAACTGGTGGTAAACCATAAGTATCGAAATAATTAATGTAGAAAGTTGATAAAAAAGGCCTAAATTGAATAAATTACCGATTTTGATAAAGATTAACAACAGCAAAACTTGCAGAATTCCGATGATTATTCGGTCATATTTAGCAAATAAAATAGCTGCTGATTTCACCCCAATTTCAAGATCTTCTTCTCGATCTGCCATCGCATACATGGTGTCATAAATCAGTGTCCAGATAATATTTGCCGCAAATATCCAATACGCCTGCACTGGCACTTCACCTGTTTGTGCACTAAACGCCATTAGCACGCTCATGCCAAAAGCAAGCCCTAGAACAAACTGTGGTAGTTGAATGCAGCGCTTTGTAAATGGATACAGGCCTGCAAGAGCAACGGCCACGAATGACAGCTGAATAGTCAACATATTGGTCAACAATACCAAACCAAAGGCTACACCAATTAAAACAGAAAATAGCAACAACGCAGATTGAGCACTGACTTCACCCGAGGCAATCGGTCGATTCTCAGTGCGTTTGATATGTATATCAATTTCACGGTCAGCATAATCGTTAATAACACAACCAGCACTTCGCATCACAATTACGCCAAGCGTAAATATAACCAGTAAATCAAAATCTGGCCATCCACCTGCAGCTAGAAACAGCGCCCAATAAGTTGGCCATAGTAGTAAATAAATACCGACTGGCTTATCAAGGCGCATTAAACGCAAATAGGCGCTCATAACTTGGATAAAAATTCTTCCAATTCAATGGGCAATGGCGCAATGACTTTTTGAATTTCATTGGTCATTGGGTTGGTAAAGGTGAGGGCCTTGGCATGAAGGAATAATCGATTGAGACCTCTGGCTTTCATTTGTGCGTCAAACTCACGATCGCCGTACTTATCGTCCTGAGCGATTGGGTGATCAGCATGTTTTGCATGCACACGTATTTGGTGTGTTCTACCGGTTTCAATCACCACCTCAACAAGTGACGCGCTGAATTCATCGTTATGGAAATTCTTAAGAGGATGAAAATGACTGAGTGATTCTTTACCCTTGCTGTCAATCACACTATAACGAGAATTTTGATAAATCGGTGCGTCAACCGTATGACGTTTTTTACTCCAAGAGTTTTTTACCAAAGTAACGTAGCGCTTTTCCATCTGATGTTGTG
>CAWVVS010000026.1:0-12187 GCA_963933655.1 uncultured Candidatus Thioglobus sp.
TGAGCGCCTTTATTGATATGGGTAATGTTTACGGAAGCACCTCAAATCTTGATCTTGAGGATTTGCGCATGTCAGCTGGATTTGCATTTGCCTACATGAGTCCAATTGGCGCTATTGGTGTGTATGTTGCTACGCCACTTCTTAAAAAATCAGGAGATGATATTGAAAACTTCTCTCTTTCTCTAGGTACAGGCTTCTAACATAAGCAATGAAAAAAACCATTGCACTCTTAATTTGCACCTTATTGGTGGCAACCGCTAGCGCTCAAACCTTAAAAATTGGCTACATTAACATTGAGAAAATTATTGGCAACTCGACTCAATACCAGCAAGAAAGCGCTCAGTTAGCTAAAGAATTTCAACCAAAAAAACAAGAATTATTGGATTTACTCGATCATATTAACTTGTTGCTCTCTAACCTTCAAAAGGCTAGAGAGCACTTATCAAAGGAAAACTTACAAAGTAAAATTGAAAACATTAACAAACTTGAACTTTACTTTAAAAAAGAAACTGAATTATGGCAGCAACAACTAACTGAAAAAAAGCTGAATGCTCTTAATCGCATTCAGAGCCTGATCAATCGCATCATTATCAAAGTTGCTAAGGATGAAAAATATGACTTAATCCTATATCAAGAAGTTGCCTTTGTTAGTGATGAGATTAATATTAGCGATATGATAATCATCAAAATGAAAGATTCATTTTGATGAAAATAACTCTTGGAAAAATCTCTGAATTAGTTGGTGGCACTTTAGTCGGCGACCCATTAATTGAAATTGAAGGGATTAATACTTTGAGCAAGGCTCATCCGAATCAAATAAGCTATGTGACACAGAATAAATATCTCGACACTTTAAATAAAACAAAAGCTGGTGCTGTTATCCTTCACCCAAAATTCCATGAGCACTGCAATACAAACGCCCTCTTAGTTTCAAACCCTTATCTAGCTTTTGCTAAACTTAGTCACTACTTTAAACAAGTTAACTTAGCCCAGCAAGAGGTTAATAATGCGATAGTTGATCCAACAGCTCAAGTCGACAACGTATCAATAAGTTCGGGTTGTGTCATCGGTAAAAATGTGAGCATTGGTGAAAACACCATTATCGATGCAAATTGTATTATAGAAGACAATGTAAAAATTGGAAGTCATTCGCATATTTTCGCTAACGTTGTTATTCATAAGGATTCTGAATTGGGTCATTCATGTGTTATTTCCTCAGGTGCCGTAATTGGTTCAGAAGGCTTTGGCAATGCAAAAAATGATGATAAAAGCTGGCAAACGATTGCTCATTTGGGTAAAGTTATTATCGGCAACAATGTTACGATTGGAGCCAATTCCACTATTGACAAAGGCACTATTGACGACACCGAGATTCACGATGGTGTCAGAATCGACAACCTTGTACACATTGCCCATAACGTCATCATAGGTGAAAATACCGCCATTGCTGCAAAAACCGGCATTGCCGGAAGTACGATTATTGGCAAGCGGTGCATGATTGGTGGCATGGTTGGCATTGTAGGTCATTTAAAAATCGCTGATGATGTTACAATCAACGCCACAAGTACCGTAGATAAAAATATTAGCAAATCTGGAATCTATACTGGCTTCTTCCCTTTAATGACACATAAAGGCTGGAAAAAGGTTGGTGTATGGTTAATAAAACTTGATAAAATTGCCAAAACTATGAATATTAAATTAAAAGACATTAAAAAATAATTATGAAAATGAATATTAATGAGGTAAAAAATTTTCTACCTCACCGCTACCCTTTTTTAATGATAGACCGTGTTCTTGATTTTGAAGCCGGGAAAACCCTAACCGCAATCAAGAACGTTACCTTTAATGAGCCTCAATTCACTGGACATTTTCCTGCACAACCAATTATGCCAGGGGTTTTAATCGTGGAAGCATTAGCTCAAGCAACAGGCATTTTGGCCTTCAAATCTGAAGTTGGAAAACCCATTGATGGTCAAATCTATATGTTGGTTGGAATTGACAAAGTCCGCTTTAAGCGCACTGTTGAACCAGGAGACCAAATCCTACTTAAGGTTGAAGTAATGGCTGTCAAGCGAGGTATGTGGAAGTTTGACTGTAAGGCCACAGTTGATGGTGTATTGGTTACTTCTGCAGTCCTCATGTGTACTCAAAAAGCCGCAGAATAACACCATGTCCGTTGATCCGTCAGCAATTATAGACCCAAGCGCAAAGGTTCACCCAGACGCAACAATTTGCGCTTATGCAGTGATTGGCGCCAATGTTGAAATCGGTGCCGGTACTGTTGTAAATTCTCATGCGGTTATTTCTGGCCCCACAAAAATTGGCAAGAACAACCACATTCACTCTTTTGCCTCAATAGGTGGAGACCCTCAAGACATAACTTACCAAGAGGGTCAAGAAAGCAACTTAATAATAGGTGATGATAACCTTATACGTGAATTTTGCACCATCAATCGAGGTACAGAAAAAGAAAACTCTTTAACGAGAGTGGGATCTAATAATATGCTTATGTCGTATGTTCATATTGCTCATGACTGTCAATTAGGTAATCATATCATTATGTCAAATAACGCCTCTCTAGCTGGGCACGTTCACATCGCTGACTGGTCAATTCTTGGTGGATTTGTGCTGGTTAAGCAATTTTGTATGATTGGTCGTCATACATATGTTGGTATGGGCTCTCAAGTCAATAAAGACATTCCTGATTACATGATTGCTGCTGGCGTTCATCCAAAAATTAGGGGCATTAACTCAGTGGGTATGAAACGTCGCGGGTTCAGCTCAAGCTCAATCGCCTCAATTAAGCGCGCCTTCAAAATCGTCTATCGAGAATCACAAGGTAGACTTCTTGATAGCGCCTTAACAGAACTCGAAGAATCAGAAGCAGACAGTCGTGAAGTGATGCAATTTGTTGAATGCATTCGCAATTCAAGAGTAGGCATCATGCGCGGACCAGCAGACGAATAAACGCCACCAAACATCATGACAAAATCTTTTATAAAGTCTAGCAGTGTTGTTACTGTGATGACTTTGTTTTCGCGAATTTTAGGTCTTGTTAGAGACTTTATTATTGCTAAATACTTTGGCGCTAATGGTCTTTCTGACGCCTTTCTTGTTGCTTTTCGAATTCCTAATTTCTTTCGCCGTCTTTTTGCTGAAGGTGCTTTTTCTCAAGCCTTTATTCCCATTTTAGCTGACATTAAAATAAATCAAAATGATGATGAGTTACAAGCTGTTATTAACCACATAGCAACCAAACTTTTAAGCGTTCTTATTCTGATTACTATTGTGGTTGTGTTGCTGGCACCACTGGTGATGTTTATATTTGCTTGGGGTTTTTATTTTAAAACCGATCAAAGTCATTACTTCTTAGCTTCTGACATGCTTAGAATTACTTTTCCTTACTTACTACTCATCTCTCTAACTGCACTTTCTGGCGCCATTCTAAACATTTATGACAATTTTAGCGTGCCCGCATTCACGCCTGTTCTATTAAACATTTCGTTAATACTTAGCGCAATTTTTCTTGCAAAATACTTAGAAACACCGATTATGGCTCTCGCATGGGGGGTATTAATTGGCGGTATCGCCCAGCTTATTTTTCAAATACCTTTTTTGCGAAAACTTCACCGCTTGCCGAAATTAAGATTTGGTCCACATCCAGCAATAACAATTTTAAAAAAACGTATGCTACCAGCACTTTTTGGTGTTTCTGTTTCCCAGATCAATCTACTGATAGACACCATGATCGCGTCAACACTTGTAGCCGGAAGTGTCTCTTGGTTGTATTATTCTGACCGTTTATTGGAGTTACCTTTGGCCTTAATTGGTATTGCTTTAGCGACGGTAGCACTTGCTAAATTAAGTAATTATTATGCAAAAAATGACTCTAAAGGCTTTTCGAAAACTATCGACAAGGCGCTACTTTACGGCTTACTACTAGGACTACCATCTTCCGTTGGTCTTGTTATGCTCTCTGATGGCTTGATCATCACCCTATTTCAATACGATGCCTTTAGTGCAAATGATGCCTTTCAATCGTCTTTGAGCCTTCAAGCTTACGGAGCTGGCTTGGTTGCTTTTATTGCGGTTAAAATTCTTGCTCCGATTTTCCTTGCCAGAGGTGATACTAAAACTCCAGTTAAAGCTGGTATTGCAGCAATGACAAGCAATATCATTCTCAATCTGATTTTAGCGCATTATTTTGGTCACGATGGTTTGGCAGCTGCAACCTCAATATCTGCCATTCTCAATGCTTTTTTGTTGTATTATTTTTTAAAAAAACAGTCAATTTTTCAACTTAAACCAGATTTTTATAAAATGCTTATTAAAGTAGGATTATCAAGCATTATAATGTTGGGCTATATTTACTACGTATCTCCTACAACAGATTCATTCATACAAGCAGATGCTTTACAAAGAGTCAGTATGTTAAGCAGAACCATCTTCTTTTCTGCTGGAATATATTTTGCAAGTTTGTATGTTATGGGTTTGAGAGTTAAACATCTATGAACACACTACACTGTATTAAACTAAATAAAGAACTTGCATCTCTAGAACGTGCGCCCTACCCCGGAGAATTGGGGAAAAGAATTTTCGAAAACGTTTCAAAAGAGGCATGGCAAATGTGGCTCGATCACCAGACCTTGCTAATCAATGAAAACAACTTAAGCCTGATTGACTCAAATGCTCAAAGTTACTTAAAAGAGCAAATGGAAAAATACTTCTTTGCGTCAGATGATTTAGACGACATTAAAGGCTTTACTCCAGAAAATGGCTAATTTATTTATTATTTCTGCTCCCTCGGGTTGCGGCAAAACTTCTCTTGTGCAAGCTCTTATCAACGATGTACCCAATTTGTGCGTCTCAGTATCACACACAACCCGCCAACCAAGGTCTGGAGAGAAAAATGGCGATAACTACCACTTTGTCTCTAAAGATATTTTTGAAACTATGGTTTCAGAAAATGCTTTCGTAGAATATGCAAAAGTGTTTGATAATTATTACGGAAGCTCTAAAAAATCAATTAATGATGAGATTAGAAAAAATAAAGATGTCATTTTAGAGATCGATTGGCAGGGTGCAAAACAAGTCAAAGAAAACGAAGCAGCGTTATCAATTTTTATTCTACCTCCTTCAAAAAAAGCACTACTTTCGCGCCTTCAGGGAAGGGGTCAAGACAGTCAAGAAATTATCGATAAAAGAATGGCTGAGGCTGAGGCTGAGATGTGTCATTTTTATGAATTTGACTTTGTCATTATTAACGATGACTTTGCTACTGCACTGAACGACTTAAAGCACATTATCCTCTCCTCAAGACTTACAACGCAAGAGCAATCCTACAGACACAACGATTTACTCAAACAATTGATATAACAATAGATTTAGGTATAATATCAGCTCTAATTATCGCTTACATCTTACTTAATAAAAGAAATTATGAGTGAATTTGCATTATCAACTGCCAATACAACTACTGGCATACAGGTACAAAAGTACCCCCCAATCCTCTCACCAGAGCAAGAGCACGAACTGGCTGTTGAACTGTTTGACAATGGCGACCTATCTGCGGCAAGAAAACTTGTCTTAGCCCATATGCGCTTTGTTGCTTTTATTGCACATGGTTACAAGGGTTACGGCCTAGAACAGGCAGATTTAATTCAAGAGGGAACGATCGGACTAATGAAAGCTGTCAAACGCTTCAACCCCTACAAGAAAGTCAGACTCTCCTCATTTGCTGTTTATTGGATTCGAGCAGAAATTCATGAGTATATTTTCAAAAATTGGAAAATTGTTAAAGTTGCGACTACCAAAGCGCAACGCAAATTATTTTTTAAACTTAAACAAGCTAAATCCCACATTTTTAAAGCACTGACTAACGATCAAGCTGAGAAAATTGCAACCGATCTTGGTGTTAAAACAAAAGATGTCATTGAAATGGAGTCTCGACTACAGCTCAATGATATTGCTTTTGAAGTTAACGATGATGAGGATTCTTACACGCCAGAACAGTATCTTGCTGATCCAGGCCAAACACCAGAGCAATTATTGCTCAGCGATAACTCCGAGCGAGACCAACAACACAAGCTTTATCAGGCGCTTTCAGCCCTAGATGAAAGAAGTATGGATATTTTACAATCCAGGTACTTGAAAGAACAAAAAATGACCTTACATACTTTAGCAGACAAGTATGGCGTTTCTGCAGAAAGAGTACGTCAGCTTGAAAACAAAGCGATTAAAAAGCTTAAAGAAAGTCTAGAAGCCTAAAACCTTCAAAGACAATTTTTCGTTCAATACTAGGAGAAAGTATGGAAATCCGTCCACTACACGATCGTGTTATCGTGCGTAGAGTAGAAGAAAAGAAAACCACGGCAAGTGGTCTAATCATCCCTGATTCATCAACTGAAAAACCTTCAAGAGGCGAAGTTGTTGCTGCCGGTAACGGCAGAATTAGCGCTGATGGTAAAGTCATCCCTTTGGATGTGAAAGTTGGCGACACAGTTATGTTCGGCCAATATTCAGGCGCAGAAATCACTATTGACGAGGAAAAACTTCTTGTCATGAGCGAAGATGAAATCGTTGCAGTTATCGAAGATTAAGGAGATATAAAATGTCAGCAAAAGACGTAAAGTTTGGCTCAGAAGCCAGAGATTTAATGTTGGATGGTGTTAACACACTTGCCAACGCTGTTAAAGTAACATTAGGCCCTAGGGGTAGAAACGTTGTTATCGACAAGTCATTTGGCGCACCCCACATCACTAAAGATGGTGTATCGGTTGCCCAAGAAATTGAACTTGAAGGAAAATTCGAAAACATGGGCGCGCAAATGGTTAAAGAGGTTGCCTCTAAAACCAGTGATATCGCTGGTGATGGCACAACGACAGCAACAGTATTGGCGCAAGCGCTAATCACTGAAGGCGTTAAAGCAGTTGCAGCGGGCATGAACCCAATGGACTTGAAGCGTGGAATTGATAAAGCAACCCAAGCCGTTGTTGAGGCATTAAGCAAGGCATCACAACCTTGTAGTGACGCGGAAGCAATTAAACAAGTTGGTACTATTTCTGCCAACTCTGATGTGTCTGTTGGCTCCATTATTGCTGAAGCAATGGCAAAAGTAGGCAACGAAGGCGTGATTACCGTTGAAGAAGGTACAACACTTGAAAATGAATTGGATGTCGTAGAAGGTATGCAGTTTGATCGTGGTTACCTTTCTCCATATTTCATCAACAATCAAGAATCAATGACTGCAGATTTAGAATCTCCTGCAATTCTTTTGCACGATTCCAAAATTCAAACAATTCGTGATTTATTACCAGCACTTGAAGCAGTTCAAAAATCAGGAAAATCACTACTAATCGTTGCTGAAGACATTGATGGTGAGGCGCTAGCTACTTTGGTTGTCAACAACATACGAGGTATCGTTAAAGTGGCGGCTGTTAAAGCACCGGGTTTTGGCGATCGTCGTAAAGCAATCTTACAAGACATCGCTGTCTTAACGGGTGCCACGGTTATATCTGAAGAAGTTGGTCTTTCGTTAGAAGGTGTTACTGAAGAGCACCTCGGTACAGCAAAACGTATTGAAATCGGCAAAGAAAATACAATTATTATTGACGGCGCTGGTGATAAAGAAAATATCAATGGCCGTGTTGGTCAAATTAAAACGCAAATCGAAGTAACAACTTCTGACTACGACAAAGAGAAGTTGCAAGAACGTCTTGCGAAACTTTCTGGTGGTGTTGCGGTGATTAAAGTTGGCGCAGCTACAGAAGTAGAAATGAAAGAGAAAAAAGACCGTGTTGACGATGCACTTCATGCAACGCGTGCGGCTGTTGAAGAAGGTGTTGTTCCAGGTGGTGGTGTTGCGCTTGTTAGAGCAATGTCATCTCTTGACTCTCTAAAGGGTGACAACGACGACCAAAACGTCGGCATCGCAATTACTAAGCGCGCTCTGGAAACACCTTTAAGACAAATCGTTACTAACGGTGGTGGCGAAGCTTCTGTTGTCCTTAACGAAGTCAAACAAGGCAAGAAAAACTTTGGTTACAATGCTGGTACGGAAGAGTACGGTGACATGCTTAAAATGGGTATCCTAGATCCTACTAAAGTAACGCGCGTAGCACTACAACACGCCGCAAGCATTTCAGGTCTTATGATCACTACCGAAGCTATGGTTACTGACGCACCACAAACTGGCTCTGCAATGCCTGATATGGGCGGCATGGGCGGTGGTATGCCGGGTATGATGTAATTAACTTTATTTTTTTCTTTTATTACTTTTTGGATTTAATAAATATTTAGTCATTTAGGGCAACTAAACCACTTCACATTTATAGAGTCTGTCTCGTAAAAAAGAAAAATACTCGTTAATTAGTAAATAATAAAAAGCTCCATTTTATGGAGCTTTTTTTTGGTATTATGATTGCTAGATATTATCCTTACACCACTATAACCTACCATGTCTAATTACGACGCCTCATCCATTGAGGTTTTAACCGGGCTTGAGCCAGTTCGCAAGCGCCCGGGTATGTACACCGATACTGAACGACCCAACCATCTTGCGCAAGAAGTTATTGATAATAGTGTTGACGAAGCAGTTGCAGGTTATGCAACGCAAATCAACGTCATTCTCTTTGCCGATGGATCTGTCTCTGTAGAAGACAATGGTCGGGGTATGCCGACAGACATCCATCCAAAAGAAGGTGTGCCGGGTGTTGAGGTGATACTCACTAAATTACATGCTGGTGGTAAGTTTTCAAATGACTCTTATCAATTTTCAGGCGGCCTTCATGGGGTCGGCGTTTCGGTCGTTAACGCCCTCTCAAAGATGGTTGAAATCTGGATTAAAAGAGATGGGAAGCAACATTATATGGCTTTCAGCTCTGGTAAAAAAATCTCTGCCCTAGAGGAAATAGGCACTGTTGGTAAGCGTAATACGGGCACCACAGTTAAATTTAAGCCAGACCCAAAATTTTTTGACACAATTAAATTTTCAGCAAGTCAATTACGTCATAATCTTCGCTCAAAGGCAATTCTTTGTCCTGGACTTGAGGTTAATTTTGAAAACCAAATTGATGAAACCACAGATAAATGGATTTATGAGGACGGACTTAGGGATTACCTTAAAATCTCACTAGATGGTCTAGACTGCCTGCCAGCCGATCCTTTTGTTGTTTCCTTTGAATCGTCTCAGGAGCAAATGCATTGCTCATTAACATGGACAGAAAATACCAGTAACACGATTGCTGAAAGTTATGTTAATCTCATCCCGACCATTGGTGGAGGCACACATGTTAATGGTCTTCGCTCTGGCCTTACCGAGGCTCTGAAAGAATTTTGTGAATTCAGAAGCCTGATACCAAAAAATATCAAATTAACGCCCGACGATGTTTGGCAAAAAATTGCGTACGTACTATCAATTAAAATCCTAGACCCTCAATTCTCCGGTCAAACCAAGGAAAGACTCTCATCAAGAGAGTGTGCTGCCTTTGTCTCAGGGGTTGCTAAGGATGCCTTTAGCCTCTGGCTTAACCAACATACTAATATTGCTGAGAAAATCGCAGAACTGGCAATTTTGAATGCACAAGCAAGACTTAAGAGCGGCAAAAAAGTGATTCGTAAAAAAATTGTTAGTGGCCCCGCCCTGCCCGGCAAGCTTTCAGATTGCACCAGTAGTGACTTAAATCAAACAGAGGTTTTTCTAGTTGAAGGTGATTCTGCAGGCGGCTCCGCCAAACAGGCAAGAGATAAAGAATACCAGGCAATCTTACCACTTCGAGGCAAGATTCTAAACACATGGGAAGTAGAATCTTCAGAGGTCCTCGCCTCAAATGAAATTCATGACATTAGTGTTGCTATTGGACTTGAGCCAGACTCTTTCGATTTATCAGGATTGCGTTATGGAAAAATCTGTATTCTTGCAGACGCCGACTCTGACGGTGCCCACATTGCCACATTAATTTGTGCCTTATTTGTCAAGCATTTTCCAAAATTAGTCCGCGCGGGTCATGTGTATGTTGCCATGCCACCGCTGTACCGTATTGACGCAGGAAAACAAGTTTTTTATGCTTTAGATGACAGTGAGAAAGACGCGATAAGTGCCAAAATTGAAAAAGATAACAAGCGCGTAAAGATTCAAATACAACGGTTCAAGGGTCTTGGTGAAATGAATCCTAAGCAGCTTAGAGAAACAACCATGCAACCTGATACTCGAAGACTGATTCAGTTAACGCTTGATAATCCATTACAAGTTAATCAAACCATGGATATGTTGCTTTCTAAAAAACGCGCATCCGATAGAAAATCCTGGCTTGAAACAAAAGGTGATTTAGCCAATGTCTAAGGCGGTTATTCTTCTTTCGGGTGGACTTGATTCAACAACGGTATTAGCAATAGCTAAGTCAAAAGGATTTAAGTGTTATGCATTGAGCTTTGATTATGGCCAAAAACAACTTTCTGAGCTCGTTTCAGCCAAAACAATTGCGAAAAATTTTGGTGTGATTGAACATCGTATTATGAGAGTTTGCCTCGATGACATCGGTGGTTCTGCGCTTACCGATCCCACTCTTGAAGTGCCAAAGTTTGATGAGAGCAATGAAATACCGATTACCTACGTACCTGCAAGAAACACCATCTTTTTATCATTCGCACTTGCTTGGGCAGAAGTACTTGACTCTCAATCTATTTTTATTGGTGTCAATGCTCTGGATTACTCTGGCTATCCTGACTGCAGACCTGAATACATAGAGGCCTATGAAACCATGGCCAATTTGGCAACTAAACAGTCTGTTGAAGGCGATAAAATTCAAATTCACACACCACTTATCAATCTCACTAAAGCTGAAATTATTAATCAAGGTCGGGCATTGGGAATTGACTACTCAATGACAACGACTTGTTATCAAGCTAACGACAAAAGTGAAGCTTGTGGAATATGTGATGCATGTGTTTTACGCCGCAATGGATTTGAACAAGCAGGTGTAAGCGACCCCACTTATTACCAATAATAAATTTTAAATTAACCTTGTAAAAGGGTAATTTGACGATAAAATGGTAATCTTTAAAACTAATTAAGGAATACGGTCAAAATGAGCATTGAAGAAAGAGTACGTAAAGTAGTTTGCGAGCAACTAGATGTTAGTGGTGATATTGACGATAACGCTTCTTTTATCGACGATTTGGGTGCTGATTCTCTAGACACTGTTGAATTAGTCATGTCTCTTGAAGAAGAATTTGATTGTGAAATTCCTGATGAAGAAGCAGAGAACATAACAACAGTACAACAAGCGATTGACTACGTTAAAGCAAATACGTAATAACGACTAATAAACCCTGAAAGGCGCTTTTTTTTAATTAAATTAAGCGCCTTTTTTTTAGAAAAAAAAACCAGTCAAATATCATTATGAGTAAAAGAAGAGTTGTTGTTACCGGCCTAGGTATAGTTAGTCCTGTTGGAAATTCTGTTAAACAGTCTTGGGATAATATCCTCAATGGGGTTTCTGGTATTAACACCCTAACAAACATAGATACTGAAGGTCAATCAGTGACTTTTGGTGGCTCAATCAAAGACTTTGATATTGGTGATTACATCAGTCCTAAAGATGCTAAAAAAATGGATATTTTTATTCATTACGGCATGGCAGCTGGCATTCAAGCAATTGAAGACAGTGGCATTGAGGTTACAGAAGAAAATGCTGAACGCATCGGTGTTGCTATTGGTGCCGGTATTGGTGGACTACATACAATTGAGAAAACAGCTGATTTGTTTAGAGAAAAAGGCGCTAGGCGTATTTCTCCTTTCTTTGTTCCGTCTTCTATTATTAATATGGTTTCAGGTAACCTATCAATCAAGTATGGGCTTAAAGGCCCAAACTTTGCCATTGTTACCGCTTGTACAACAGGAACGCATAACATTGGCGATGCTTCAAGGTTAATTGAGTATGGCGATGCAGATGTGATGATTGCAGGGGGTACGGAAATGTCTACTACTAATTGTGGATTGGCTGGCTTTGCTGCTGCAAGAGCACTCTCAACTCGCAATGACGACCCAACAACGGCCTCACGACCATGGGATGCTGATCGTGATGGCTTTGTCCTAGGTGACGGTGCTGGAGTCGTAGTTCTTGAAGAATTTGAGCACGCAAAAAAACGTGGTGCTAAGATTTACGCAGAAGTCTCTGGCTATGGTATG
>CAWVVS010000027.1:0-11813 GCA_963933655.1 uncultured Candidatus Thioglobus sp.
GAACTCTCACAGCTCGCGCTACAGCCCCCTCAAGGCTGCGTGTCTACCAGTTCCACCACTTGGGCTTAGATTAGTTGCTGGGGATGTCGCTCGTGTCTGTTGTTGGTAAGTCGCTCTCGAATATAGTCACTTCACTCATAATGCTTTGTTGACTTGACGAAGAGGTTGCTGTTTCGCTCGTTGCTAAATAAGCAAGGAAAATACTGGTTATGAAAAAACCAATCGCCAAGCCTGAGGTAAGTTTATACAAGAACGAGTGAGCACCTCTTGCGCCAAATACCGCTCCTGCTGCACCAGAACCAAATGCCGCACCGGCATCTGCACCCTTGCCGTGTTGTAACAAAATAATACTAACAAGGCCCAAAGCCAAAATCACATGAATAATTAAAATAACTTGAAATGACATCATTAACCTACCTTACAAATTTGTAAAAAATCTTCTATTTTTAAAGATGCGCCACCAATTAGACCACCATCAATATCTTCACACGCAATAAGCTCGTTAGCATTGCTAGCGTTCATACTGCCACCGTACAAAATGGCTGTCATGTCAGCAATACCTTCATCATAACCAGCCAAAATCTGTCGAATAAATGCGTGCACCGCTTGCGCTTGCGCAGGTGTTGCAGTCACGCCAGTGCCAATCGCCCAAACAGGCTCGTAGGCCACAACAATTCCAAGAAAAGCGTCGATTCCAAGCAGATCAATAACGGCCTGTATTTGCTCGGTTACTACAACCTCTGTTTCTCCCGCCTCTCTCTGTTTAAGTGTTTCACCAACACAAAATAACGGCGTCAAATCATTGTCAAGTGCAGCTTTTACTTTTTCAGCAACAAGTGTGCTGTCTTCACCATAAAGACTTCGACGTTCCGAGTGACCAACAATAACGTATTGAGCGCCGAAGTCTTTAATCATGGCCGCACTCACCTCACCTGTGAAGGCGCCGGCAGTATTTATATTTAAAGACTGAGCACCAAGCTTAAGCTGGCTATGCGCAACAAGCGCCTCGACTTGAGAGAGATATGGGTAAGGCGCACAAATAATCACCTCAGACTTCACATCGCCCATCCCTGCAAGAATACCCATAATAAGAGTATTGACGGACTCCTTGCTGGCGTTCATTTTCCAGTTGCCAGCTACAATCGTTTTTCGCATAACTTCTTGCGACTCATAAAAGGACGCCATGTTACGCTAATGCATCAGAAAAAGCAATTGGGGAGGTGTTTTAATGGGAATGTTTGGGGTCAAAATAAAGCACCACAAATATCACAAAAATGCCTGTCAAAAAAACACTTAGTCTTGAGAGTTTTGAGCGCCGCAAATAAGAAAACTTCAATAAAACGACACAACAATAATTCGGACCAATGTTTTCCAAAACAGCAATTGACAGTATTTTAGAATCCTAACCATCCTTGAATCACTTACACTATGGCAGGTCATCAATCATATAACAATACACAGTCAAATATTTTTCAATGAAACGCACCAATCAACTTCTTATTACAATAGGTATCATTAGTATATCATTTTCACTTTTGGATTAACCCCTCCTATGTCTCAAACCTGGGAACGCTGCATACGCACACTTAAAAAGACCTTGCCACTCAAGGAGTTTAGTCTTTGGGTCCAACCCCTTAATGCCATTGAGGATGGCAACACGCTTACATTGCTTGCACCAAACTCTTCCGTTCTGAAACAAATTAACAGTCGTTTAAAAAAAGAAATTGTACAAACGGTTAAGGATGAAGATAGTACTTTGGGTGTTAGAATTCAACTTTCGAGCGCCACCAACAAAGCTTTTGATCATGGAAAACACCACACCACACAGTTGTTCTCTGAATATACATTTGACAATCTAGTGCTGGGAAATGCCAACCAAGTTGCTTCAGCCGCCTGTAGACAAATTGCAGAAAATATCAACTCTTCACCTTATAACCCTTTTGTTATTTACGGTGAATCAGGTCTTGGAAAAACACACTTAATGCAAGCGGCCGGACATTTAGCGCTTGAAAAAAACCCACGCGCTAAAATTATTTATGTACCGCTAATGGACTTTGTTAGAAACATAACCACCAGTCTGCGTCACAACACCATTGAAAAAGTGAAGTTGTTTTATCAGTCTGCCGACCTTTTGTTGGTTGACGACATTCACCTCATCGCTGGCAAGGATAAGTCCCAAGAAGAATTTTTTCATATTTTTAACTTTCTCTTTAGCACCAAGCGGCAAATTATTTTCACATGCGACCAACCCCCCAAAAGCATTATAGATCTTGAAAATAGACTAAAAACTCGCTTTTCCCAAGGCCTAAATCTGCAGCTTGCAGCACCAGAGCTGGAAATGCGTGCCGCCATTTTATTAAAGAAGTCGCAAAACCCACAAATTTCATTGGCACTCAGTGAAGATATTGCTCTATACATTGCCAGTCACGTTACCTCAAACGTTCGCGATCTTGAGGGCGCCCTATTAAAACTCAAGGCCTTTGTTGATTTTTCTAAAATTAACCACACTCTAATCTCCAAAGAGGTTGTAGAAAGCGCTCTGGGCGATCTTATTAGCCCGAAAAAACGACTTATTGAAATCAACGAAATACAAAAAACAGTGAGTAAGTATTACGGCATTACCCTATCAGATTTAATTTCCAATTCCCGCAAACAACACCTGGTTAGAGCCAGACAAATGGCCATCTGCATGTGCCACGATTTAACCAGCCTGTCGCTGGCAAAAATTGGCCACAACTTCGGTAACCGAGACCACTCCACCGTGCTTTACTCCTGTGAAAAACTGAAGAAAATGATGGTCGATAATAACGACATCAAAAACGATTTTGACAACCTTAAAATCAAACTTATAAACTTATAAACAAGATAAAACAAACTGCCCTGTTGATAACTTACAAAACAACCTATAATAAACATACTTTATCAACAAGTTAGAAACTTAAAGGCTAAAATACCAACAAGTTACACACAGGATAAGAGTTTGTTATTAATAATAAAATGACACTCATCAACAGACAAAAAGCTCTCTAATAATAACAATAACTTTTTAATTAATCCGCTTATGAACACCGAACTCAGTGTAGAAGAATTATTAGATCCGTTACAAACGGTGATAGGTGTTGTTGAGAAGAAGCAAACACTGCCAATACTGTCACATGTGCTTATTCAGCTTAAAGATAAGTTATTAACACTAACCACCACGGATATGGAGTTAGAAATCAGTGCCTCAAGGAAAATACAAAGCGATACAGAGGTCAGTTTTACGATTTATGCAAAAGATTTAATAGATATTGTCAGAAAGCTCCCTGAGAAAACAACAATACAATTTAAAATCGAAGAATTCAAAATTTACCTCAATGCAAACAACAACACATTTGAACTGAACACATTCGACCATCAAGATTTTCCAACACTTCCAAAAACCCAAAACACAAGCACCATTAAGGTTAAACAAGACGACCTCAAAGCTTTGATTGAAAATACAAGTTTTTCAATGGGCAACCAAGACATCAGAGCTTACTTAAACGGGCTATATTTTGAATTAAACAAAGACTCTTTAACGGTTGTTGCAACCGATGGTCACCGCCTATCAATAGGCGAAATTAAACAAAGCAACAAACTTGAAGAAAAAAGAACGGTTATCTTGCCCAGAAAAGCAGTAATAGAATTAACAAAATTACTTAATAAAAGCAGTCAAGAAACCGCTGAAATTCATCTTTCTGATAATTACTTCTCTTTAGTAGACACCAATACAAAAATTATAAGCCGCTTAATAGAGGGAAACTTTCCGAACTACAAGCAGGTTATTCCAGTCGATTTTAGCAACACTGTTATTATCAATAGGATCGATTTTTTATCAAGCTTACAACAAGCTTCAATTTTTGTTGAAGAACGCACGAAAGGCGTTAAACTTGTTTTCAGAGAAGGTAAGCTCAATATTTTTTCTCATTCTGAACGCGGACAAGCAAAAACCCAGTTAAGTGTTAAAAACCAAGAAAAAGAAATTGAAATTGCTTTTAATATTCACTACTTAATCTCCATTCTTGAAAAACTAACCTCAAACGAAGTGAACATGGTTGTTCCCGGGGGTGAAAATCAGTCTTGCATGATTAGCGCGCTCGAAAGTGAAAACTATCAGTACGTTGTCATGCCTATGCGAATATAGTTTAGAGTTTATCAGTCATGGCAATCGTTGAGAAACTCCATGTTCATAGGTTTCGTAATTTATCAAATCAGTATCTAGAGCCCAATAAAAACATCAATCTTCTTTTGGGTAAAAACGCCCAAGGAAAAACCAATTTTATTGAAGCTTTATATTATCTGGGCCACAACCGCTCTTTTAAAACAAAAAGAACCAAAGATATAATACCTTTTGATGGTGACTTGTTGCAAATTAGTGCCATTATCGACGATGTTAAGGTTTTGTTGAAAAAGACAAAAATCCGCTCCGAGATCACAGTTAACCAGATAAAGGCCCAAAACAACAGTCAGTTAAGCCAGCTTCTGCCCACACAAATAATTTCACCCGACCGAGGGTTTATTGTTGGTGGTACGCCAAAACTCAAAAGATCTTATCTTGATTGGGGGGTGTTTCACATAAAACCCAATTTGTTAGAAACCTATAAGTCTTACAATAAAACACTTAAAAACATCAACTTGTTGCTTGCAAAAAACAGCACGAAAGAGCTCGAGTATTGGATGTCAAAACTCACACATTTGTCACTCGATATTTCAAAGGCAAGGTTTGAGTATACACAGGCTCTGAACAACACAATTGCGAACGTGGTTAAGAGTAAAAAGTTTGATGTTTTCCAACAAGCCGGCGACCTAACAATGAAATTCCAAAATGGTTGGGCGAGGGGTGTTGATCCGCTCAACTACGATAGTGTGTTTGACTACTTATCGAAAAACACCCAAAGCTTTGTTCGACTTAAACATTTGGGTTGTGGTCCGCACAAGGCAAATATTGAATATTATCTCAACAATAAAACTGAAAACCACCTTTCTCGAGGTGAACAAAAAACCTTATCTTTGGTTTATTGGATGATGCAGGTGTTGTTGTTGGTTGAAAAAAACATTAAGCCAGTGGTATTGATCGATGATATTTCATCAGAGCTGGACCATTATAAAATAAACCAAACACTACAATTCTTGTCGTCATTAGATGTGCAAATATTTATCACCGATATTGGCAACACCCCGCTGAACCTCCCCCAAGAAAACTCAACAACGTTTCAAATAAAAGACGGTGTAATTGTTCAATAAGCACCTTTAATTAGTAGCCAAAATACGCCCACATTTCGGTGTAAACACTGGCAAGGAAAATACCTAAAAAACAGGGATGGATTAACGATAAACCATGACCACGTGGTATAATCAATTTATTTATATTGAGCTCCCATGGCAGAAGAATATCAAGCCTCCAGTATCAAGGTCTTAAAGGGCCTTGATGCAGTAAGAAAGCGTCCGGGCATGTACATTGGTGACACAGACGATGGAACGGGTTTACATCACATGGTTTTCGAAGTTGTCGACAACTCAATCGACGAAGCTCTGGCTGGTCACTGCTCAAAAATTTCAATCACCATTCATGAGGATGACTCCATATCTGTTTCAGACGATGGTCGTGGTATTCCGGTGGACATTCACCCAGAAGAAGGGGTTTCTGCTGCCGAAGTAATTATGACTGTGCTTCATGCAGGTGGCAAGTTTGACGATAACTCATACAAAGTTTCGGGTGGTTTGCACGGCGTAGGTGTTTCGGTTGTCAACGCCCTTTCCGAAAGCGTTCATTTGACCGTTCATAGGTCTGGCGAGGTTCATGAGCAAAGCTATTCTTTGGGTGTGCCCAACGCACCTATGGGGGTTACTGGGAAATCCGACACAACGGGCACAGTAATCCACTTCAAACCCAGTAAGGATGTTTTTGCCATAACCAAATTTAAATATGAAACACTTGCCAACCGTATTCGTGAGTTGTCATTCTTAAACTCCGGAGTCCATATTGAAATTCATGAGCTTAGTTCGGGCCGTAAAGATGTTTTTGTTTACGAGGGCGGGATTACCGCGTTTGTCGAATACTTGAACAAGGCAAAAAATGCCATTCATAACGACATCATCACCATTAGTGCCGAAAAAGACGATATTGTTGTTGATGTTGCACTGCAATGGAGCGACACCTATCAAGAGAGTATATATTGCTTTACTAACAACATTCCTCAGAGAGACGGTGGCGCGCATTTAGCGGGTTTTAGGGCTGCGCTTACGCGAACACTTAACAGCTTTATCGATAGCTCTGGAATGGCTAAAAAAGAGAAGGCGGGTATCGCCGGCGAAGATACTCGAGAGGGCTTAACCGCCATTGTTTCAATCAAAGTGCCCGACCCTAAATTCTCGTCCCAGACCAAAGATAAATTGGTCTCTTCAGAGGTGCGTGCGCCTGTTGAATCATCGGTGAATGAGAAATTGGGCGAATACTTATTGGAGCATCCGAGTGAGGCCAAAATAATCGTTGGCAAAATTCTAGACGCATCGAGGGCTAGAGACGCTGCCAGAAAGGCGCGAGAAATGACACGACGCAAGGGCGCACTTGATATTGCGGGCTTGCCAGGAAAGTTAAGCGACTGCCAAACAAAGGATCCTGCGGAATCCGAATTGTTTCTAGTAGAGGGTGATTCTGCGGGCGGTTCGGCAAAACAAGGTCGAGATAGGCGCACCCAGGCAATTTTGCCGTTAAAAGGAAAGATTCTTAATGTTGAAAAAGCAAGGTTTGAGAAAATGCTTTCTTCACAAGAGGTGGGCACCCTTATTACCGCACTTGGTTGTGGAATAGGCAAAGACGAATACAATATTGAAAAATTACGTTACCATAAAATCGTCATCATGACTGATGCTGATGTGGATGGTGCACACATCAGAACCCTTTTGTTAACCTTCTTTTATCGCTACCTCCCAGAATTGATCGAAAAAGGCTATCTTTTTATTGCCCAGCCACCACTATATAAAATCAAAAAAGGCAAGCAAGAGCGTTATCTTAAGGACGATCAGGAGCTAAACAACTACCTGTTGCAAGAGGCAATTAACGACGCCTACCTTTTTGCCAACAAAGACGCACCAGCCATCAGTGGCGTGGCTCTCGAGTCAGCCGTGGAAAAATATTATAAAGTAGTGGATATTGTTGATAAACTTAGCAAAAAATACAACATAACCTTGCTAAGGGGGATTGTTGGTATGGCGAAAACAAAAGACCTGTCGAAGGACAAAGAGATGCAATCCTGGTGCGTTGTCTTGCAAGATAAACTGAATTCAGCAGCACCCATGTCAGAAACGCACAGTGTTGTATTTGAAAATAACGAAGTTATATACTCACAAAAGGTTTATGGTGTTGAGGTTGCAAACAACACTCTGGGTTTTGGATTTTTTAACTCACAAGATGTTAAGGCAATTCAGTCATACTCTGAAGAGGTTGAAAGTATTTTAGACTCGACTTCATATGTGCAAAAAGGCAGCAAAGAGACAAAGGTTGCAAGCTTTAACGAAGTGCTTAAATTTTTGTTGGATGAGGCCAAAAAAGGCCAAAGTTTTCAGCGCTACAAAGGACTTGGTGAGATGAACCCAGACCAACTCTGGGACACAACAATGAACCAAGAAAGCCGCACACTATTGCGTGTCAAAATAGAGGATGCGATCACTGCCGACGAGGTGTTTTCAACTCTTATGGGTGATGAGGTTGAGCCGAGAAGAAACTTCATTGAAGAAAATGCACTTAAGGTTGACAACTTAGACTTCTAGTCCTTTTTCAATTGGGCTTGAATATATTTACCATTACTTGTGTTACTTATCAAAGATAATGAGGGTAACCAGATATAGGAAGTGTTATGTCAAAAAAACACCCAGTTATTGCCATTACAGGCTCTTCAGGTGCGGGGACGTCCACAGTAAAGAGCGCTTTTCACCATATTTTTAGCCGCCTAAAGGTTGAGCCAATCATCATTGAGGGTGACAGTTTTCATCGCCATGATCGCGAGAAGATGAAAAAAGTAATGGTCAAAGAGGAAGCTAGGGGCAACAAGTACTTTAGCCATTTTGGCCCCGAAGCAAACCACTTCGATGAAATCGAAAAAACATTTAAATCGTACGGAGAAAGGGGCCTTTGTCGACGCCGTTATTATCTCCACAATGAGGAAGAGGCGGAGCCATTTGGGCAAAAACCGGGTGAATTTACGCCATGGGAAGATGTGGGCGAGGGTAGCGACGTGTTGTTTTACGAGGGCCTTCACGGCGGTGTCGAATACGGTGATATCGATGTTTCAAAATACGTTGATTTGTTGATTGGTGTGGTGCCGGTTGTTAACTTGGAGTGGATTCAAAAAATTCACCGGGACAAGGAGAAGCGCGGCTACTCAGCCGAGGCGACGGTTGACACCATCCACAGAAGAATGTGGGACTACATCAGCTATATTACGCCACAGTTCTCAAAAACGGACATCAATTTCCAGCGTGTGCCGACAGTTGACACCTCTAACCCGTTCATCGCTAGAGACATTCCAACACTGGATGAGAGTTTTGTTGTTGTTAGGTTCAAAGACCACAAGTTCTGTGATTTTCTCAACTTGCAGAGCATGATTGCGGGCTCGTTTATGTCTCGACCGAACACCCTGGTGGTTCCTGGCGGGAAAATGGGTTTTGTAATGGAGCTGATCTTACGAGAGCAGATTGCAAAAATGCTTGATAGGTAAGTTGCTTTTGGCGGGCGTTATTTAACTACCACATTGACCAATTTATTGGGAACCACCACCACCTTTATAACGGTTTTCCCCTCGACAAATTTGATTACATTTTCATCTTTTAATGCTAAGGCCTCAATCGTCTGATTGTCCATGCCCACTGCCACCATTAGTTTGGCTCTTAACTTGCCATTCACTTGAACCACGAGCTGCACCTCTTCTTGAACAAGTGCAGATTCATCAACCTTAGGCCATAAAACATCAATCATAGCGTTGTCATGACCCAGATGGCGCCACAGGTGGTGTGAAAGGTGTGGTGTGATTGGATTGAGAGCTTTTAGCATGATTTCAATCGCCTCTTGTCTAACAGCCATGCCGTGTTCCGAGATGTCGTCAAATCGTGAGAGGCTGTTGTTTAGCTCCATGAGTGTTGCAATGGCGGTGTTGAATGAATAGCGCCTACCAATGTCATCACCAACTTTTTTGAGTGCTTGGTGTGTCTTTTGTCTCATATCTTTTTGGTTTTTATTAAGCGATGCCACATCTAGTTGACCAACAGGATGTGCCTCTGAGTCTCTGATAAAGTGCTCAACAAGGCGATAAAACTTATTAACAAAGCGGCACGAGCCCTCTAGGCCCGAGTCAGACCACTCTAAGTCTTGAGTTGGCGGTGCTGCGAATAAAATAAACAAGCGAACCGTATCGGCACCATATTTAGCAATCATTTCTTGGGGGTCAACGGTGTTACCTTTGGACTTACTCATCTTGGCACCGTCTTTTAAAACCATGCCTTGAGTAAGTAAGTTGGTGAAGGGCTCGTCACTTTTAACCAATCCTTCGTCGCGCATCAGTTTGTTGAAAAACCTTGCATAAAGTAGGTGCAGAATAGCGTGTTCAACACCACCAACGTATTGATCGACCGAGAGCCAGTAATCGGCACGCTCGTCCAACATTGCCTCGTTATTATCGGCACACGCATACCGCGCATAATACCAAGACGACTCAAAAAACGTATCAAAGGTGTCGGTCTCGCGCTCTGCTGTTTCGCCACATTTTGGGCAGGGTGTTTTGTAGAATTCTGGCATTTTTTTGATGGGCGAGCCAACACCATCAAAAGACACATCTTCTGGCAAAGTAACTGGTAAATCTGCGGGCTTCACTGGCACAGATCCACAATAAGAGCAGTTTACAATTGGAATTGGGCAGCCCCAGTATCTTTGTCTAGACACCCCCCAATCTCTAAGGCGGTAATTGGTTTGTTTTTGGCCTAAATCTTCATCTGTGAGCTTATTGCTAATCGCCTCGAATGCACCGTCAAAATCTAGCCCATTAAATTCTCCAGAATTGATTAAAACACCCTTTTCAACAAAGGCTGTCTCACTAATATCGACCGCTATGCCATCAGCAGAAATAACCCCCAACATTGGAATGTTGTATTTTTTTGCAAAGTCATAATCCCTCTCATCATGTCCAGGTACACTCATGACCGCGCCTGTGCCGTAACCCATTAAAACAAAGTTAGCTATCCAAATAGGGGTGGCTTCAGCCGTGATGGGATGAGTGCAGCTTAGACCAGAATCTACCCCTTTTTTCTCCATGGTTTCCATCGCCGCCTCAGAGGTTTCCATGGTTTTACACTCGTTAAGGAAGGACTGAATATTGGCATCAGATTTTCCAGCCTCAATGGCGAGCGGGTGTTCGGCTGCAACGGCTAGGTAAGTAACGCCCATCAAGGTATCTGGGCGAGTTGTATAGACTCTAAGGGCGCTAGAATCGGGCAGCTTAAAATCAATCTCAAGGCCAACGGATTTTCCAATCCAGTTTTTTTGCATGGTACGAACCGCTTCTGGCCAGCCATCCAATTTATCCAGACCATCCAGAAGCTCCTCGGCATAATCGGTAATCTTCATAAACCATTGAGAGATTTCTTTCTTTTCAATCAAAGCCCCTGAGCGCCAACCACGGCCGTCAATAACCTGCTCATTGGCTAGTACGGTTTGGTCTTCTGGATCCCAGTTAACCAGCGCTTTCTTTTTATACACCAAGCCCTTTTCGAATAAGCGAACAAACAACCACTGCTCCCAGCGATAGTATTCCGGCGTGCAGGTGGCCAGCTCTCGAGACCAGTCATAGCCGAAGCCCAATTCAACTAATTGGCTTTTCATGTACTCAATGTTCTCGTAAGTCCATGCTGCGGGGGGTACTTTATTTTTTAAGGCTGCATTTTCAGCCGGCAAACCAAAAGCATCCCAACCAATCGGTTGCAACACATTCTTTCCCAGCATTTTTTGGTATCTTGAAATAACATCACCAATGCTGTAGTTGCGCACATGACCCATATGGAGTTTGCCAGACGGATAAGGAAACATAGACAGGCAGTAAAATTTTTCCTTGTTTGGGTCCTCGACAACTTTAAAAGACTGGTTGTCGATCCAGTATTGTTGTGCGTTCGATTCAATTTGACTGGCGTTGTATTCTTGCATAGTGGGGAGCCGAGTGTCGGCTGGTTAATTAAGTTTGAGTGTGCCAACCAATGCTTCAACATTGGCTAGATTGTGATCTTTAAGATATTGGCTGATGCCGTTGTTGATGGTTGGACAGAGGAGCGGATCATAAAAAAGTGCAGTGCCCAGGCCAATGGTTGTGGCGCCAGCAATAATAAATTCGAGTGCGTCATTCACTGTAGCAATGCCACCTTGGCCGATAATTGGAACTTGGTATTTTTTGCTGACTTGGTAGACTTGGTGTACTTTTAGCAGCGCAATTGGCTTAATCGATGGCCCGGAGACTCCGCCTTGATTGTTACCAATAATGGCTTTGCAGGTTTTGGTGTCAATCGCCATCCCCATCAAGGTGTTGATAACGGCTAAGCCATCAGTTCCTGCATCAATACAGCGCTGTGCGCTGTTGGCAATATCGGTTTGGTTTGGCGATAGTTTGGTAATCAGTGGCTTCGTAGTGTTTTTTCGACAAATATCAACCACTCGGTAAGACATGTCTGGATCATTACCAAAAGCCACGCCACCCTCTTTTACATTCGGGCACGAGATGTTGATTTCAATTGCGTCAATATCACTATCGTCAAAA
>CAWVVS010000028.1:0-11722 GCA_963933655.1 uncultured Candidatus Thioglobus sp.
AGATTTTAGGTTGCATCCACATGACCATCCAAACAGCAGTCCTTATGGAGACGTTGGTTGAATTGGGCGCAGACATTCGTTGGTCGTCTTGCAATATTTTCTCAACTCAAGATCACGCTGCAGCGGCAATGGTTGCAGCCAATATTCCAACTTTTGCTTGGAAAGGCGAAACCGAAGAAGAATTTCTTTGGTGCATCGAACAAACCATTCTTGAAAACGGTAAGCCCTGGAACGCCAACATGGTGCTTGATGATGGCGGCGATTTAACCCAAATGTTGCACGAAAAATACCCAGAAATGCTAAACAACATTCACGGCATTAGTGAAGAAACCACAACTGGCGTTCATCGTTTATTAGAGATGATCAAAGAAGGCTCATTGAAAGTGCCTGCAGTCAACGTCAACGATGCTGTAACAAAATCAAAAAATGATAATAAATACGGTTGCCGTCATTCTTTAAACGATGCCATTAAACGTGGTACAGATATGCTAATGGCTGGCAAAAAAGCGCTGGTCATTGGCTACGGCGATGTCGGCAAAGGCTCAGCGCAATCGCTTCGTCAAGAAGGCATGATTGTTAAAATCAGTGAAATTGACCCAATTTGTGCAATGCAAGCTTGCATGGATGGCTTCGAAGTTGTTTCCCCTTATAACGATGGCATCAACACAGGCGCTATGGCAAATATCAATCAAGCTGTACTTTCAACAACCGATTTAATTGTAACAACCACGGGCAATATCAATGTTTGTGATTCTGCAATGTTGCAATCGCTTAAAGCTGGTTCAGTGGTTTGTAATATTGGCCATTTTGACAATGAAATAGACACCCAATTTATGCGCGACAATTGGCAGTGGGATGAAGTTAAACCCCAAGTTCATCGAGTCTTTAGATCAGAAAACAAAAACGATTATTTAATTTTATTATCGGAAGGTCGTTTGGTTAATCTGGGCAATGCTACTGGTCACCCAAGCCGTATTATGGACGGCTCTTTTGCCAACCAAGTATTGGCACAAATGTATCTCTTCGAACAAAAATTTGCCGATTTAAGCGAGGCTGAAAAATTAAACAATATTACGGTTGAATTACTACCAAAAAAATTGGATGAAGAAGTTGCCGCTGGTATGGTCGGTGGTTTTGGTGGTGTGCTCACGCAAATGACAGATGCGCAGTCAGATTATATCAATACCCCGAAGGAAGGACCTTTTAAACCAGAAACATACAAGTACTAAACACTCCTTGAGAGTTCAATAAAAAATGCGGGATCTTCCCGCATTTTTTACGCCATTCTTAAAATTTCCGAAATTTTCTCTGCAAAACGTACAAAAGCTTATTTTTTGTGAAAAATCGATAATTTATGCTGATTATGGCTTGTAAATGGCATTTTAAAGGTGTTTTTGAAGTCAATTAAGAGCAACAATCATTCATATGCAAAATTCCCAATATTTTAATAAAAATATTTTGCCAAAAATACTAACTCAGTTCTTTAAACGCACCAATAACAAGGCATTTAGGTTTATACAACAATCAAATTCGATATAATAAACTCCTTACTTGTAGGGGAAGATAACTAAAGATGAGTGATCAATCCATTGTTTTTTTTCTGATCTCAGTTACCTTTATATTCTTTATTTGGGGACGAGTTCGTTACGATTTGGTTGCCTTTAGTGCATTAATTATTGGCGCGTTGGTTGGCGTCATTCCTAGCCATGATGTGTTTTCTGGCTTTGGTCATCCTGCAGTTGTTATTATTGCACTTGTTCTCATCATCAGTAGAGGCTTGGTGCGCTCAGGTACGGTTGAACTAATCAGTACAAAGCTCGGTAAACTTATCAGCGGTGTTAAAACTCATATTGCGGTGATGGGCACAGTTTCGGCCATGCTTTCAAGCATTGTTAATAATGTTGCTGCCTTAGCAATATTAATGCCCGCAGATACCGAACTGAATAAGAAGGCAAATAGAAAGCCTTCTGCAACACTTATGGCACTTGCTTTCACGTCAATATTAGGCGGCATGGTAACCATGATTGGTACAGCCTCCAATGTTGTTATTGCCACCTATCGAGAGAGTGTTCTCGATACGCCTTACTCGATGTTTGATTTTGCCCCAGTGGGTTTGATTGTTGCACTTTCTGGCGTGATTTTTATCGCCCTATTTGGTTGGCGATTGATGCCAAGCCCCAAGGATTCAACCAAGCTAGATAGCAAGCCCGAAGACGTACGACAATATGTATCAAATGTGGTGATTGACAAAAATTCTAATTTTATTGGTCAATACTTATCGCATCTTGACAATATATGTGAAGAAGCCGATATTGCAATTTTAGGTTTGATTAGAAATGATGAGCGTTTAGAAGGTGAGGGCTTTATTCGTCACTTTGTTATTAATGTTGATGATCTGCTCATTCTTGAAGGATCAGTTCAAGGCATTGATGAGTTTATGAAAAAAACCAAAACTCACTACATCAGTGAAACAAAATCTGATTTTGAATTCAAACACACGTCTCTGATTGAGGTAGTCGCACCGCCCTTTTCACGATCCATTGGGAGGACCGCTACTCAACTTAGCCTCTTAAAACTCAGACAAATTTCCCTACTTGGTATTTCACGCGCGGGTCGCTCCATTATTCACCAAGTAAGAAATACCAAAATCCAACCGGGCGATGTATTACTACTTCATGGCAATAGTGCCGAATTAGGGAGCGCTATTAAATGGATGGAATGCCTTGCCCTTGAGAAAAAAGATTTGAAAATTCCACAACGAAAAAAATCTTTAATGGCTGTAGTTTCTTTCCTCATTGCGATTATCGCCTCAAGCCTAGGCTATATCAATTTACCGATTGCGCTGTCTTTAGTTGTGGTTTTCTACATTGCTGCAAATGTTATCCCAACAATTGAAATTTATCGCTCCATTAGTTGGCCTGTAATCGTTCTTTTAGGGGCAATGATTCCCATTGGTGAAGCCTTGCAAAGTAGTGGTGGCGCAGAAACACTCTCCAGCGGTTTACTCTATATTGCAAGTGGCGCCTCCCCTGCCGTTATTCTCACCATGATGTTACTAATCACCATGTTGCTCAGTGCCGTGCTTAATAACGTTGCTACGGTGCTTGTTGCCGCTCCGATCGGTTTTGAGATAGCTAAAACTTTAAACGTGAATCCTGATACTTTTTTAATGGCAGTTGCAATTGGCGCTTCTTGTGCCTTCTTAACGCCAATAGGTCATCAAAATAACACGTTAGTAATGGGCCCTGGAGGTTATCGTTTTAACGATTATTGGAAACTAGGACTACCACTCGAAATCATTATTACCATTGTTACTATTCCAGCGCTTCTATACTATTGGCCATTGGATGCTGTAGCGCTATAAATACCTGACTTATCGGTTTGTTGAAAAGATTCAAAGTGAACGGTCAATGCGGTAAAATTTTCGTTATTTTTCAGCTATTTTCATGTCCCTTTTAGAATTAGATGCAAGCGCATCATTTCAAAATTTAATTCTTAAATTGCAAGCGTTTTGGGCTGAAAAAGGCTGCGCTGTGATGCAACCTTTTGATATGGAGGTTGGTGCCGGCACATTTCACCCAGCAACATTTCTACGCTCGATTGGTCCAGAACCATGGAAAGCCGCCTACGTTCAGCCTTCTCGTCGACCTTCGGATGGTCGCTATGGCGAAAATCCCAACCGACTTCAACATTATTACCAATTTCAAGTACTAATGAAGCCTTCTCCGAGCGATATCCAAGACTTATATCTTGAATCCCTCTCAATCATTGGCATTGATCTCAGTGTTCACGATGTACGCTTTGTTGAGGACAACTGGGAATCACCAACGCTAGGAGCCTGGGGTTTGGGTTGGGAAGTTTGGTTAAATGGCATGGAAGTCTCTCAATTTACTTATTTTCAACAAGTGGGTGGTCTAGCTTGCAAACCAATTCCAGGTGAACTCACTTATGGCTTGGAACGATTGGCAATGTATCTACAAAATGTAGATAATGTTTACGACCTTGTTTGGACTGAAGGCTTAAGCTATGGTGATATTTTTCATCAAAACGAAGTAGAGCAATCGGAGTACAATTTTGATATTGCTGATACCGAGGTGCTGTTTAGGCAGTTTGATGAAACGGAATCAATGAACTCTCAGTTAATTGAAAAAGAATTGCCTTTTCCTGCTTATGAGCAAGTAATGAAGGCCTCACATTTGTTTAACTTGCTTGATGCAAGGCACGCCATCAGTGTCACCGATAGAGCACGCTTTATCCGTCGCGTACGAGCAATGAGCCAAAAAGTAGCGCAAGCTTATTACGAATCAAGAGAGCGCCTTGGATTTCCACTAATCAAGAAATAACAAAAATATTTAATGAGACTTTTTCATTATCCGTATCAAAAAGTACTTGAATATTCAAAGAGTCAATTTGCTATTTACTGGCTCTGCTCTATTAGTTTTTTAGAGTCCTTCATCTTACCCCTCCCTCTGCAAGATGTTTTATTGGCATCAATGTCATTACAGAGGCGAAATAATGCCTATGGATACGCCCTTTTTTGCACCTTAAGCTCCGTTGCCGGTGCTGTTATTGGTTATTACTTGGGCGTTTACTTTATTGATTTTTTATTGCCATTTATCGAGAAGTTTGGCTATCTTTCAAAACTTAACCAAGCCGAGAGTTGGTTTATTGAATATGGTATTTGGATTATTTTGATTGCTGGGTTTAGCCCAGTTCCTTATAAAATTTTTACCATTGCCGCTGGAATGATGTCAATGGCACTACTTCCTTTTATCCTGTTTTCACTCATCGCCAGATCGGCTCGATATTTCTTAATTGCCTTTCTTGTAAGAAAATTTGGCAAACCGTGTGATGCGTGGTTAAATAAAAACATCGATCGATTGGGTTACGCTCTAATTATCATCATTGCAATAGGACTTTGGTATGTCTACTAAATTATTTTTCAGTGCAACTTTATGCTTGATTCTCTCAGGTTGTCTTACTAACGACCCAGGTCAAGTTGTTGTTGTCGATAAGTCATTTAATAAAGCAAATGCAACAAGCACCTATGCTGTTGAAACAATAGAGACAAATAACAGTTCGTCTTTTGGCGAATCTCAGTCAACAATTGATAGCACTTGGTCTATTCCGGTTGACTCTGAAATTCTCAAGGAATACTCTCCAGAAGATCAACATTTAGGCATTACTTTTGCGACTTCTCCTGGACAAGAGGTGCGAAGCATAAGGGATGGAACAGTAGTCTATAGCGGCTCTAAGATGAAAAGCTATGGAAAAATGATTATAATAAAGCACTCTTTTGGATTCTACAGCTCCTACACCCAGAACCAAGTATTACATACCCATGAAGGCGACCAAGTAAAGAAAGGCCAAGTGATTGCTTTAACAGGGAATCAGCCTTTTTATTTCGAAATGAAAAAATACTCGGACACTATTAATCCATTAAAATATCTGAAATGAACGAATTTATCCAAAATATCAGTCCAACTCAAATGACCGGCGTGCTTTTTGTTATTGCGCTGATCGCACACTTTGGTTTAGGCATTGCACTTAAACTAATCACCAAACACACGGGCAGCACCAAAACGCAAATAGATGACTATTTGATTGAATCTCTCTCGGCACCACTCAAAGTGTTAATTTGGTACGGCTGGGTTTACTTTTCAGCAATTGCACTTAAAGGTGATATTCCAGTGCTTGTTCAAGTTATTGACTACATCGATATTATTCCAATCATTATTCTGACTTGGTCTGTCATTAGACTTATTTCAAGCATTGAGAACTTTATGCTGGAGAGAGAAAGCAGTGTCGACAAAGACTCTGTCCGCCTGTTTACTCGTCTTTTCAAAATGCTTGTTATCTTTGCCATTGTCCTCGGCGTGGCACAATATTTTGGTTTTGCAGTCTCCTCTATTATTACTTTTGGTGGTGTCGGTGGTATTGTTATCGGTTTTGCTGCCAAAGATATGCTTGCCAATGTATTCGGTGGCCTGATGATTCAAATGGATAAACCGTTCTCCACCGGTGATTGGATTCGCACAACCGATTCCAGCATCGAAGGCATGGTAGAAAAGATCGGCTGGCGGATGACACGTATTCGCACTTTCACCAAAAATCCGGTGTACGTGCCTAACTCAATTTTCGCCACGATTCCGATCGAAACTCCCTCACGCATGACCAATCGTCGTATTAGTGAGATTATTGGCATACGTTATGACGATATTGCGCAGATGCCCAGCATTATTGAAAAAGTTGAGCAATTACTACACGATCACGAACATATTGACCACGACGAGGCATGCCGTGTTTATTTTGATGTGTTTAATGCCTCATCTCTCGACTTTGTTATTTACGCCTTCAGCTCGGTGACCAACTCTACGGACTTCAAGCGAATTAAAGGTAGAATATTGCTTGATATTGCTGATATCATCGCCAAACACGGTGCAGAGATTGCCTACCCAACGCAAACCTTGCACATTCAAAAATAAACGTTATGACCATTTCTAAATTACATATTCGCACCTTTGGGTGTCAAATGAATGAGTACGACTCCAATAAAATGAGCGACGTGCTAAAGCATTCTCATGGCCTGGAGTTAACCGATGATGCCACGCAGGCCGACGTTCTTTTACTCAATACTTGCTCCATCAGAGAAAAAGCTGAAGAAAAGTTGTTTCATCAACTGGGTCGCTGGCGAAAATTTAAAGATAAAAACCCCAATTTAGTGATTGGCGTTGGTGGTTGTGTGGCTTCGCAAGAAGGCGAATTAATTCTCAAAAGAGCGCCTTATGTGGATCTTATTTTTGGTCCACAAACATTGCATAGACTGCCCAATATGCTGAACGATGTACTTAACAAAAATCAAGTAAGTATTGATATTTCTTTTCCAGAAATTGAAAAATTTGACCACCTTCCAGAACCTGAAGTAAGCAGTGCTTCAGCCTTTGTTTCAATTATGGAAGGTTGTAGTAAATATTGCACTTTTTGCGTTGTTCCTTATACTCGTGGTGAAGAAGTTTCTCGCCCCTTTAACGACGTCATGCACGAGGTCCAAGTGCTAGCAGATCAAGGTGTTAAAGAAGTCAACCTATTGGGGCAAAATGTTAATTCCTACCAAGGTTTGATGGATGATGGTGAAATGGCTGACCTCGCCCTTCTCATTAGTATTGTTGCCCAAATTGATGGAATTGAACGCATTCGTTTCACCACATCGCACCCAGTAGAATTTAGCGATCGATTGATTGAAGCCTATAGAGATATACCCGAGCTTGTTTCGCATTTACATCTGCCCGTCCAAAGTGGTTCAGATAAAATTCTTGGGCTAATGAAACGTGGTCACACTGCGATAGAGTACAAGTCCAAACTTAGAAAACTAAAAGAAATTCGCCCAGATATTTCATTTTCATCGGATTTTATTATCGGCTTCCCAGGTGAGAGTGAAGACGATTTTAATCAAACCATGAACCTCATCAATGCAATTGGCTTTGACAAATCATTCAGTTTTATCTACTCAAAGCGCCCTGGTACATTGGCAGCAAGTTTTTCTGATGACGTAAGTGAGCAGGTTAAAAAACAACGTCTAGCCATTGTACAAGACACCCTTAATAACAGCACCGATGCCATATCCAAATCAATGATTGGTAGTGTGCAAAAAGTCCTTGTTGAAGGCAAGTCCAAAAAAGGTAACACTTTAAGCGCTCGCACAGAGAATATGCGCAGCGCCCATTTTGCTGGTGATGAAGATTTAATTGGACAAATCGTATCCGTAAAAATAACGGATGGTGTTGGCAACTCTCTACAGGCAGAGTTGGTCAGTCAGCCTTTGCTAACCATAGCTTAGAATACCAATAATAGCGGCCTTTCTGCTTAGATGGCACCGTGCAATTATAGCGACTTCTTCCTTTCGATAATGGCTCAACTGACCGTACACTAACCTTATCCACACCAATCCAGTTGATTTCAGGCTTGTCTTGCCCAGCAACAAAACACGCAAACTGATAGCGCTCGTTAGCATTCATTTTCCTTGAAAATTTCAATGTTAATAACGGTCTATCACCCACATCTATCATCATCGATTTTGGCTGCTCAGTAGCAATCGGCATTGGCAGCGAATTAACCTTCAAAGTGAAACTACTCATTTTCGCATAAGACCCCGCCATGGCATAACGTGGCAAATTATGCCAATCACTATTAACACCAATAGCACCAGACTGTTGACCAAAGCCCACATAGCCTAACACTTGTAACTGGCTATAAGTAATATCATCAAACTCGCCATAAGGATAGGCGAAGAACTGTCTTTGAATGCCTAATTCTGTCACCAATCTTTTTTGTGCATCAGTAATTTCAGCAGAAATAACTTTAGGTTGTTTGTCCACCAAGTGTGCATGAGTCACACCATGATTATAAGTGCTGATTAAACCTGACATTTCTCTTAATTGTGCCCACGTCATCATCGCTTGATAATTTTGATCTATAGCCTGAGTAGAAACAAAAACAGCCATCGGCATTTGAAATTCCTTCAATAAAGGATAGGCATTATCATAAATTGATTGATAACCATCATCAGCTGTTAAGCTCACGCACTTTTCCGGCAAATCGTTATTACTCCTTAGGTCTTTAATAACTTTATCTAGAGGCAGCACTTCAAATTCATTGTCTTGTAAGTAGCTTAAATGCGCTCGGAAAAGCTCGGGTGAAACACTGGTTGATTTGGGACCATCATCAGTAAATCGATGATAAACCAACAAAACACAATGCTCACTTTCAGCAAAGACGTACTGCGGAAAAATACTGAGCAAGGAGCACAGTGAAATCAGTAGGATTTTTCGATCATATCTCATCTAGAACATCATCAATAAAAAATTAAGAGGTCTTTGCATACATCATTTCAAATTTTAAATGGTTTGTACAAAGATCAGTAAGAATAGTTATTGTTGTTTACACCTCAAAGCAGTAAAATAGTAGTAATAAAGTTTACATAGCAGTAATGAAATTTACACTCGATATTCAAAGCTCCGACCAATTGGCCAATATTTGTGGCTCTCTCGATAAAAATCTTGAAAATATCGCCAAAAGCCTAGATGTCACCCTTGCCAACAAAGGGGCTGATTTTAACATTAAAGGTGATAACGCATATTTGGCTATCAATGTCCTGCAGGATCTGTTGTCGCAGTCAAATGGGAAAATGCTTGAACTCAGTGATATCGACCTTAGTATTAAGTCGCAAACTAATCACAATGAGACCTCAAAGGTTGTCACTATCAGAACCGCACGCAAACATGTGCACATTCGTAGCGCCAATCAGCAAAAATACGTCAATGCCATTGAAGAAAAAGACGCCACCTTTGGCATTGGTCCAGCGGGTACAGGAAAAACATACTTAGCTGTTGCAAAAGCTGTAGAGGCGCTTGAGAGTTCCAGTGTTAGAAGAATTATCTTAGTCAGACCCGCTGTAGAAGCGGGGGAAAAATTGGGTTTTTTACCGGGAGACTTAACAGAAAAAGTGGATCCTTACTTGCGACCAATTTATGATGCACTTTATGAATTTCTGGGCTTTGACAAAGTCGCCAAGTTACTTGAAAAAAATATCATTGAGGTTGCGCCGCTTGCTTTTATGCGCGGTCGTACATTGAATGAAGCCTTTATTATTTTAGACGAAGCGCAAAACACCACCATTCCACAAATGAAAATGTTCTTGACACGGATGGGTTTTGGCTCAAAGATGGTGATTACAGGCGATGTCACTCAAATTGATTTGGCCAACCCTAAACAATCTGGCTTACTAGACGCTATCAAAATTTTAAAAGATGAAAAACAAATTGCATTCTGTCATTTTGAAGCTAAAGACGTTGTCCGACACAACCTTGTTCAACGCATTGTCAGGGCATACGACAAAGCAGAATGACTAAGTCCGCCACCAAAATCATTGTCGGCTTGTCTGGCGGTGTAGATTCTTCTGTCACCGCTCTTTTATTGCTTGAGCAAGGTTATGATGTTGAAGCCTTGTTTATGAAAAACTGGGAAGAAGATGACAGCTCAGAGCACTGCTCAGCCGCACAAGATTTGGCAGATGCAAAACAGGTGGCTGGCAAACTGGGTATTAAATTACATACCGTAAATTTCGCCCATGAATATTGGGAGAATGTTTTTGAACATTTTCTACAAGAGCATAAAAAAGGACGAACACCCAATCCGGACGTCCTTTGCAACCAACACATTAAATTCAAAGCCTTTCTTGATCACGCTAAAGATCTTGGTGCTGATAAAATTGCCACTGGCCATTACGCTAGAATTATTGAAAACAAAGGTCATTATCAGTTACAGACTGGCTTGGACGATAGCAAAGATCAAAGTTACTTCCTTCACCTACTGAATCAAGAACAATTGGCACAAAGTTTGTTTCCGCTTGGCGAAATTAACAAAACACAGGTACGCGAAATCGCCACAAAAAATGGTCTTGTTACTGCTCAAAAGAAAGATTCGACCGGTATTTGCTTTATTGGTGAGCGCCACTTTTCAGAATTTTTAAATAACTTCCTGCCGAAGGCAAAAGGCGATATTGTTGACGAAAATGGTCGCTTTATTAAACACCATCACGGCATCGCTTTTTATACAATTGGTCAAAGAAAAGGTCTAGAGATTGGTGGTGGTTTCAGCGATTCACCCGAACCTTGGTTTGTCGCTGAAAAGCGAATTGAGAGCAATGAAATAGTCGTCGTTCAGGGCGACCACCCATTACTCTATCACAACACTTTAATCGCTGATGGTATTCACTGGATTGGCGAAAAACCTAATTTTCCACATGAATGCACTGCGAAAATTCGTTATCGCCAAACTTCGCAAAATTGCAAAATTAAGATGTTTGAAAATAGTGAAATGAAAGTAAGCTTTGAATCCAGTCAAAGAGCTATTACCGAAGGTCAATCGCTTGTACTTTATAATGGTGATATTTGCCTTGGTGGCGCTGTCATTAAATCTAAACACAATGAGTAATCACAAACAACAAACTTTAGCACTTGCCAGCTTATTACAAAGCACAACATTGGTTCATCAATTGGCCTCTACTGGGCAATGTGATTCAAAAGGCAATAAAGCCAGTCTTGGTAGTATTGTTAATCAAAGCACTCGAATTGAGGATATTTATGAATCCCCAGATGATTTAAGAATTGGTCTCGACTCCCTAAAAGCGATCTTGGATTCAAAAACTAAAAGCGTACAAAACATCATTCTTTATGCCATGTCTTTGATTAATCTTGAAAAGAAATTAATGAAACAAAACCAACTCTTAACAAAAATTTCTAGCGAAATTGAGTTTATCAATAAACAAGAATTTTTTGAAATCAACCACTCCAATTCAATTGCCAGACTGGCAGAACTGTACAAAAATACGTTGGGAAGTCTAAGTCCAACGATTATGGTTACAGGTGAACATATCTATCTAAACAATCAACATACTGCAAATAACATACGCGCTTTATTATTGGCCGGTATACGCGCGGTTTCACTATGGAAATCCTTGGGTGGTAAGACTTGGCACTTGGTGCTTAACAAAAAGAAAACATTAAAAACTGTTGGCACCCTCGGGGCTTAAACTTGCAAAACTAATGCTTGCATAAAGCCAACTAAGACTTTATAATCTAGCGTTTTGTAATTTACCTTTAATTAAAGATAATATGGCCAATTCAGCAGGTTCTAAAAAACGCGCAAGACAAGCAATTAAACG
>CAWVVS010000029.1:0-11655 GCA_963933655.1 uncultured Candidatus Thioglobus sp.
GCGTGGCCAGCATGGCGAGGCAAAACAGCCAAAGAACGCTCCACTATTCTCATGAGCTGGTTTAACTTGATTGTCAAGAATACAGAAGATCTGGCTAAGTTGATGACCCTTGAACAAGGTAAACCCTTAGCGGAATCTCGAGGCGAGGTTGCCTATGGTTCATCGTTTATTCAATGGTTTGCAGAAGAAGGAAAAAGAACCTACGGTGATATTATCCCAACCCCTTCTAATGATCGCCGTATCCTTGCCATTAAGCAACCGATTGGTGTCGTTGCAGCCATAACGCCTTGGAATTTCCCTATTGCAATGATTACCCGTAAATGTGCACCTGCTTTAGCTGCCGGTTGCCCCGTTGTTATTAAGCCAGCTGCAGAAACACCACTCTCGGCTTTGGCACTTGCTGAGCTGGCCGATCAAGCTGGGATCCCTGCAGGCATTATTAACGTTGTTGTTGGTACGAATGCAAAAGAAATTGGTCTCGCCTTAACCGATAGCCCAATTGTCAGAAAACTGTCATTCACAGGCTCTACTGCCGTAGGCAAAATTCTAACGAAAAATTGCGCCGATACGATGAAAAAAGTCTCGATGGAACTTGGTGGTAATGCACCATTTATTGTATTTGATGATGCAGACCTGGATAAAGCAATTGCAGGTGTTATGGCGTCCAAGTATCGCAACACAGGTCAGACCTGTGTCTGTACAAACCGAATCCTTGCGCAAGAGGGCATCTATAACCAATTTGTAGAAAAACTCAGTGAAGCAGTGAAATCCCTCAACGTTGGTAATGGTCTAGAGGACGGCGTCTCTCAAGGACCACTGATTAGCAATAGTGCAGTTGAGAAAGTTGAAGAACATATCGAGGATGCTATCGCGAAAGGCGGCGTGGTGATCGCTGGCGGTAAACGCCACGAAAAAGGTGGTACTTTATTTGAACCGACTGTTATCGCCAACGCAACAATTGAAATGAAAGTTGCTAAAGAGGAAACTTTTGGACCTCTGGCGCCAGTCTTTAAATTCTCCACAGAAGCTGAAGCCATTCAAATGGCTAATGACACCGAGTTTGGTCTAGCGTCTTACTTCTATACCAACGATATAGGCAGAGTTTGGCGTGTATCAGAAGCACTTGAATACGGTATGGTTGGTGTTAACGAAGGGGTAATTTCCAACGAAGTTGCTCCTTTTGGTGGCGTGAAAGAATCGGGTCTCGGTCGAGAAGGTTCGCACTATGGCATTGATGATTTTCTTGAACTCAAATACATTTGCATGGGCGGATTAAAATAAAAACCTTACAACAAACAATTAATCCAACTCAACCATAATACCAACATTTTTATACTTGATAAACTGGTGCTGTTTTTCAGTGCTTGGTATAATGCTATTTTGCATTTTTCAGGTTTAACTATGAAAGTTGGTATTTTAGGTCTTGGAACCGTTGGTGGCGGTGTTGTTAATGTTCTCAAAAAGAATGCCGACTCCATTGAGCGTCGCACGGGTGAGAGTATTCAGGTTATTCTTGCTGGTGTTAGAAATATTAAACAAGATCGCATTTGCGACACCTCAGACATTGAGCTTACCGAAGACCTGTTTGCTGTCGTTAACCACCCAGAAATCGATGTCGTACTTGAGCTCATTGGCGGAACCGAATTATCAAAAGACCTTGTGGAAACCGCAATTAATAACGGCAAACACGTTATTACAGCTAACAAAGCACTGATTGCCAAACATGGTAACGAACTTATTAAACTCGCTAACGACAACAAAGTTCGTTTGTTATTTGAAGCTTCAGTTGCTGGTGGTATTCCAATTATTAAAACCTTAGAGCAAGGCTTAAGTGCTAACAAAATTGAATCACTGGCTGGCATCATTAATGGCACAGGCAACTTTATTCTAAGCGAGATGAAAAGCAAAGGCAGAGATTTTGCTGATGTTTTGGCAGAGGCTCAAGCACTCGGCTATGCCGAATCAGACCCAACATTTGATATTGAAGGCATTGATGCTGCACACAAGCTCTCTATTCTAGCGGCAATTGCATTTGGCACTGAACTGCAATTTGATCAAGTGTGCACAAAAGGCATCAGCGAAGTTACTGCTGAAGACATTCGATACGCAACGGAATTAGGCTACACAATCAAACATTTGGGTATTGCTAAAAAATCTGGTGATGCAATTGAGATGCGCGTCCATCCAACCTTGATTAGCAATGACCAACTACTAGCCAACGTAAACGGTGTAATGAATGCAGTGCTTGTTAAAGGTGATGCCCTTGGAACATCACTTTACTATGGCGCTGGTGCAGGTGATGAAGCAACAGCCTCTGCCGTCATTGCCGATTTAATCGATATTATCAACAATCAAACAAGTAATCATATCCTTGGTTGGAAATCACAAGAAAAGCCGAAAGTTCTGAATGCGGATTTAATTGAAAGCGAATTTTATATGCGCTTGTTGGTCTCTGACAAAAAAGGCGTTCTGGCTGAAATCACACAAATATTCTCTCAAAATGATGTGAGTATTGAATCCCTTGTTCAAAAACAAGTGGATAGTGATAACAACGCTCATATCGCAGTCATTACTAACAAAATCCTTACTCGAGACATTCAGGCCGTTAAGTTGGCCATTGAGGCTTGCGAATTCAACCAAGACAGCGTGAAAATTATTCACATTGAAACACTAGATTAATACAAGAGAATTATGATGAGATACACAGGCCTAATTGAAAAATACAGAGACAGACTACCAGTAGCTGACAACACTCGCCTTATTAGCCTTGGTGAGGGTAACACTCCCCTAATAAAACTGGAAAATATTCCTACAATCCTTGGTAAAGAGGTCAATCTCTACATTAAGTACGAAGGGCTCAACCCAACGGGATCATTTAAAGACCGTGGCATGACAATGGCGGTTACTAAAGCGGTGGAAGAAGGATCCAAAGCAATTATTTGTGCCTCAACAGGCAACACTTCAGCGGCTGCAGCGGCTTACGCTGCACGTGCAGGAATTAAAGCCTTTGTAATTATTCCTGAAGGAAAAATTGCATTAGGAAAATTAGCTCAGGCAATGATTCATGGTTCAACAATTATTCAAATTAAAGGTAATTTTGATGATGGCATGGAAATTGTCAAGGAGATTGCCAACCATGCACCAGTCACAATTGTAAACTCAATCAATCCGTACCGTCTACACGGGCAAAAAACAGCCGCTTTCGAAATTATCGATGAGCTTGGTACTGCGCCAGATTACCACTGCCTACCCGTTGGTAATGCTGGCAATATCACCGCTCATTGGATGGGCTATACTGAATACAAAGACATTGGAAAGGCAAGCAAAACACCGGTTATGGTCGGTTATCAAGCCGAAGGTGCAGCACCATTTATAAAAGGCTCAAGAGTGGATAACCCTGAGACTATAGCAACAGCCATTCGAATAGGTAATCCACAAAGCTGGGATCAAGCACTTCAACTGAGTAAAGAATCGAAGGGTTGGTTTGCTGCTCATTCAGATGGCGTTATTTTGTCGGCACAAAAACTACTGACTGAAAAAGAAGGTATTTTCTGTGAGCCAGCCTCAGCGATTTCCCTTGCTGGAGCTATGTTAGATATTAAATCTGGCAAGATTCCTGAAGGCTCCACTGTTGTGTGCACGTTAACAGGTCATGGTCTTAAAGACCCTGATACTGCGATTGGTCAGTGCGATCAAAGCGCAATGATTAACGTCAACCCAACCCTGGAAGAAGTCAAAAAAGCCATCTTAGATAATATGTAGACCAACCAAAGTGATTGTTAAATGAGCAAACAAAGCTATAAAACCATAGAACAATGCGTCGGCAACACGCCGCTGGTACTTCTGCAAAGACTTAACCCAAATCCATCGAATTTAATTCTACTTAAACTAGAGGGAAATAACCCAGCGGGCTCTGTCAAAGACCGTGCAGCCCTCAATATGATTATAGAGGCTGAAAAACGTGGCGATATTAAGCCGGGCGACACTCTGATTGAGGCAACGAGTGGCAATACAGGAATCGCTCTAGCAATGGTTGCAGCCATTAAAAACTATAAGATGATACTAATCATGCAGAACAATCTCTCCCAGGAGCGAAAAGATGCGATGACTGCGTATGGTGCTGACCTTATCCTTGTTACAGAGGAAGAAGGAATGGAGGGTGCTCGTGATCTTGCCAATAAAATGGCAAGGGAAAATAAAGGTACAGAGCTCAATCAGTTTGCCAATCCCGATAATCCCGGTGCTCATGTCAACACAACTGCAGAGGAGATTTGGCGAGACACTAACGGCGAAGTGACTCATTTTGTCAGTGCCATGGGCACAACTGGCACTATTATGGGTGTTTCTACTTATTTAAAAAAACAAAATTCAGAAATTGAAATAATCGGCATTCAGCCCGATGCCGACTCCCATATCCCTGGCATTCGTCGATGGCCAAAAGAATATTTACCCAGCATTTTTGACGCCTCAAAAGTGGATAGTGTGATGGACATTTCCCAATCCATATCAGAACAAACTACTAGGGACTTGGCAACAAAAGAAGGTATTTTTGCTGGCGTCTCTTCAGGTGGTGCAGTAGCCTGTGCGATTAAGTTATCCAAAAAAGTTAACAACGCTGTGATTGTTACAGTGATTTGTGATCGTGGTGATAGGTATCTATCAACAGGAGTTTTTCAGCGCTCATGAAGCGCTTTGTACTTCACCAGTTCCCAATTAGGCTCCAAACTTACCTAGCTATATTGCTGGCAAGTTTATTGACGATTATTGTCATCACCTTCTTTATTGAAATAAGTGAATTTGCACAACAAGCTTACAAGAGCACTGTCAAAGAAAATCCATTTTTAAGCCTTATCATAACCCCACTTGCATACGTATCTGTGATTTATGTTGCAAAGTTCTATTCTCATCGTGTGCAAAGTTCCGGTATCCCACAAGTGCTCGCAGCGCTCGATTCTCGCAATAAACAAATAAGAAAACAGCTGTTGGCTTTTCGTATTGCCTTGGCAAAAATCGGTTTCATCTTCATGGGTATGCTTGGTGGCGCACCGATTGGTATTGAAGGGCCCTGCATTCATATAGGTAGTTCAATCTTCTACGGCTTCAATCGATTTCTGAACTTGAAACGTAAAATAATGATTCATTCGATGATTGTTATTGGTGGATGCGCCGGACTCCTTGTGGCTTTCAACTCCCCGATCGCAGCTATACTGTTTGCTTTCGAGGAGCTTGGTAGAAATATCAGAAAACAAGCAATGATTTTGATAACTATTTGCTGTATTGGTATTTATTTAGCAGCAATAACCTACCGTGGAAATAAACCTTATCTCGGCGATTTGTCGTCGTTAAGCTTTGATTACACACTCATTTGGCAACTTATACCATTAGCAATCGTAGCTGGTCTGATGGGAGGATTATTTGCAAAAATTATGGTTGTATTAGTTAGAAAGTTCATTGTTCACACCAAAGCAAAAGTCATCATGGTTGCACTTATTCTTGGCGGTATTGTTGCACTATTTAATTACTTCACTGGTGGTCTAATCGCCGGCTCTGGTAAAGAAGAAGTGCTTCTTATGCTTGAGTCAGAAAAACTTGGCATCGATTTCTTACTAATGAAGTATTTTGCAACACTAACCTCATTAACCTCCACGATTCCGGGCGGTTTGTTTATGCCGGCCATTTCGATTGGAGCAAGTATTGGTTCCGAATCTAGCGCAATATTGACAGAAATCAATCCACAAGTGGTCATCATCATGGCAATTGTTGCTTATCTTGCTGGCACCATTAGAACACCTTTAACAGCCACGTTTGTCGTTTTAGAAATGACATCAACCATACACCTAATCCTTCCAGCTTTAATGGTTGCTTTTATAGCGAGTTATGTTTCTACTTTTATAAAAAAAGACCCGCTATATGAAACCTTGGCGCTTAATTACTACAAGATTTCAAGTTAAACCTTACATTTACTTGTTGTTGAAATAGTGTTGAAAAACCTGAATTGTAAAGTCAACATCTGCCCTCGATATGTCTAAGTGACATACCAGTCGAGATGCTGATGAAAGGGCATGAACCAATATATTGTTCTCATGCAAAAAATCTTGCAGACTCTCTCTGTGCTCTTCAGGACAATGAAAAAATGTCATATTGGTTTGCGACTCATCAATCCCAACTTGCAAGCCTTTGCACTTTGACAGGCCTTGGGTTAATCGACGAGCATTATCATGATCGTCTTGCAATCTGGTGACATTACTTTGCAGTGCATACATACCACAAGCCGCAAGAACACCTACCTGGCGCATGCCGCCGCCAAGCATCTTTCTAAGGCGTTTTGCTTTTCTGATTGTATCAAAGTCGCCAACTAATAAAGAACCTGCTGGCGCACCCAAACCCTTAGAAAGACATATGGAAACACTGTCCAGACTATAACATAAATCTTTTAGTGACAAACCTGAGTGAATATGGGCATTAAATAATCGCGCGCCATCCAAATGGACCTTGAGTCCATGTGCATGTGCAGCATCTGCCAATTCATTAATTTGCTCTTGTGGTTGCACCCGACCAGAAACCGTGTTTTCCAAGCAAAGTAATTTAGTAATGCTGAAATGTGGGTCGTCGGCCTTAATTTGAGTGAGCATGTCTTTAACAGAGACACTGCCACGATGATCGGTATCAATCGTACTGATGCCCACACCACCCAAAACTGAAGCACCGTGTGCCTCATAAACATAGGTATGGTATTCACGACCAATCAACACCTCATCACCGCGTTGACAGTGCGACAAAATTGCACTGAGATTGCTTTGCGTGCCTGTTGGGAAAAATAATGCAGCCTCTTTGCCTAAAAGTTCAGCAGCATAATCTTGTAAATCGTTGGCTTCTTTATCCTCGCCATAGACATCATCACCTAATTTCGCTTCCACCATATAATGAAACATCTCCGCGGATGGCAAGGTGACAGTATCACTTCTAAAATCAATATAATTCGTTGATTCTTTTTTTGAAATACTCAGTTTAGCGTATTGATTTGCCATGATTAAGGTTGGTATTCTGGGTAAGCCAATGCAGCCACAAGATGCGTTCTTGGCTGATCACCGCCATTAAGAGCAGTGTGGTAACCTCGAGTATCGGTAAAATAAACTGAGCCATCTGCAGGCAAATGTGTGCAATGATGATTGACAATAAATAAAGCACCTGGATTGGTATAAATTGGAATGTGTATCCGTGGTTCTGGATCTCGGTGCCATGAGTTGCAATTAAAACTACTCTTCTCGAGAATACGAACTCGACCTATTGGATAACGAGATGCAAGCTGTTGATGAATATACTCAAAATAAGTGCCTTTGAATATATCAACGAGCTCACTGAAAGCCGCCTCTTCCACCAACTCATCTTTGGCAATCTCTTGGTAAGAATCATCCACGCGGGTGTAATATCGCCCAACTAGGTCTTGATCATCGTCAACGGAGTACCCTTTTCTCTTGGTCATTGCCAAAGCGTGGAAGCCTGAACAAGCTGTTTTAAATTCAGATTTAGTTTTAATTTCATCCAATGCTTTACGAATGAGTTTGATATCAAAGGTGAAGTTGAGTTTTATAATGTGCTCGTTACCCTTAAACGAAGCAACAGACTCTGTATCAACCTTACGATTAATATAAGAATCCATGGTTTTTACATCATCAATCATTGTGCTCATTTAATACCCCAGACGATAAAAATTGGACATATTATGACTTAAAAAGGTTTCACCACAACCAATATTATTATGCTCAGCAGTAAAACAGTAGGAAGTTCATTAAACCAACGATAAAAGCGATCGGAATGACTATTGTTATCCTTTTCAAAGACACGAACCAAATGCCCACAGTAAAAATGATACGCAATAAGAGCCAACACTAATACCAGTTTAATATGAAGCCAAAAATCTGGGGAATAAGTTTGCCACGCATAGTCATATAGCATCCAAATGCCAAGTGATGTGGTAATAATAAAACTCGGCATCATAATACCAAGATAGAGTCGACGCTCCATCATTTTAAAGCGCTCAATGCTAATTTCGTCTTGTGCCATTGAATGATAGACAAATAGACGCGGAAGATAGAAAAGTGCCGCAAACCAAGTAATCACACTAATGATATGAAACGCCTTCACCCAAAGCATAGCAACTCCTTTAAATAATAACATCATACCGTTTCAATCCCAGCAGGGAGAATATCTCACACTCTTTAACGTATCAAATTAAGAGCAAAAATGCAACTCTTTGACAAGCTTTTATTAATTGTCATTAAATATATTCCTTAATAACTAAACTAATTAAACAAAGTGAGTTGATGGGCATAGTAAAATCCCATCACCATAAATTGTTTAAAAAAACACTATGCTAGGTTTTTTCAAAAAAAATCAAAATTCAGAAGAGCAAGCGCCCAATCACAAGGTTTCTTTGAGGGATCGACTGTTTAAATCCAGACATCGTCTTGGCGACGGTCTGTCTTCGATTTTACTTGGCAAAAAACAAATTGATGATAATCTCTTGGATGAGCTTGAAGTGTTGCTCATTGGCGCTGATATTGGTATTGATACCACCGATAAAGTATTGGAATCTATCCGCAAAAAAGCTTCACGAAAAACATTGAAAGATGAAGACAGCCTTTACCAACTTCTCAAAGACGAACTTGAATCACTGCTTGTCGCTGACAATCAACTAATCACTGAAAGTGACACGACTTTTGTTATTCTTGTTGTGGGCGTCAATGGTGCCGGAAAAACCACCACCATAGGCAAGCTAGCCAAGTCTTTTCAAAATCAAGGCAAGTCTGTCATATTGGCCGCTGGTGACACCTTTAGAGCGGCGGCTGTTGAGCAGCTCAAAGTATGGGGGGAGCGAAACGACATCCCTGTGGTTGCACAAAAAACAGGCGCTGATTCGGCCTCTGTTGTTTATGATGCTTATCAATCAGCATGTGCTAAAAACATCGATATTTTGATTGCAGATACTGCCGGGCGACTGCATACTCAAGACAATTTGATGCAGGAACTAGAAAAAATTAAACGCGTTCTAAAAAAACACCACGAAGATGCACCGCACGAGACGATGCTGATTATCGACGGCGGTTCTGGCCAAAACGCCATTCAACAAGCTCACGAGTTTAATAAAACCATTGAATTGTCAGGCATCAGTGTCACCAAACTCGACGGCACCGCAAAGGGCGGCGTACTATTTGCCATTTCTGACGCGCTTAATTTACCTATTCGCTACATTGGTGTAGGTGAAGGTATCGACGACCTGCGTCCATTTAAGAGCAAGGAGTTTGTGGACGCATTGTTTGATTAGTTGTTTGTACTTTAATCGTTAAAGAGACTAAGTTTTCCAATCATATCGCCCGCCTCAATTATATTATGAGCTTCAGTAATATTAGCTACATTAATTGGGCTTAATTGACGCGTTACAGGGCAGCTGATCTTATTGTCATCGATAAGCTCAGAGAGTGTGTTAAGTATCTTTCCTTGCTCGCCCATATCCTCGGTCTCAAATTTAGAACGGGTAAACATCATCTCCCACACAAGTTTAATACTCTTAGGCTTTAGCAGGTTGATATCAAAAGCCTCTCTGGCGTTGGCCAATAGACAAATTGAACCCTGTGGCTTAATTACAGAAATCATCTCTTCCATATAGTCATCTGGCACACCCATGCACAAGATAAAGTCTGGCGCGTCCAAGCTTTTCTGCTCTAACTGAGCAGATAGATTATGATGCTCGAGCACGACGTCAGCACCCATTTTTAAACACCAGTCTTTGCTTTCTGTTCTTGAAGCGGTGGCGATTACTTTTAATTTACCGACTTGTTTGGCCAGCTGTATCGCAATAGAGCCAACACCACCTGCGGCGCCAATTAACAAAATCGTTTTACCTTCATCTTTCTCATTGATGCCCAACCGATCAAACAATGACTCCCAAGCAGTCACAGTGGTGAGAGGCATCGCCGCAGCTTCTGCAAAACTGAAAGAGTCGGGTTTATGGCCAACAATTCTTTCATCAATCAATTGATAATTGGCATTTGAACCATCACGAGTCATGTCACCAGCAAAAAAAACTTCATCGCCTGGTTTAAAAAGGCTGACGTCCTCACCAATAGATTTAACAATACCACAACCATCAAAACCCAGAATCAGTGGTTTTTCTGGACTACCATCAAACATATGTTTAACTTTGCTATCAATCGGATTGATGGAAATCGCTTTAATTTCAACTAACAAATCTCGACCCGTAGACTCAGCTATTTGCTTGTCAAAGGCAATAAACGCATTGCCATCGTAACCAATGGCTTCTAACATTGTCATATCAAACCTCTTGTAATAAATTTTTAGCGCCTTTGGCAATTAAGTTATTAGCCACCAATTGCCCTAAAGACACTGGCTCGTCAATAGAGCCTATGCACTCTTCTATTAATATTTCACCAGAACTGACATTACCCACTAAACCTTTAAGGGTTAACAACTCACCATCAATTGTTGCGTAACCAGCAATCGGTACAGAACAACCGCCCTCCAGTGTCGCATTCATCGCTCTTTCAGCCAAAACTGCCGTCATTGTATCTTGGTCAATCAAGCCCTGAATGAGCTTAGTGATTTCACTGTCACCCTTTCTAATCTCAATACCAAGAGCACCCTGTCCAACAGCTGGTAATGAAGTGTCAACATCCAAGGGGTGCTTAATTCTACTCTCAAAACCAAGCCTAATGAGGCCTGCACAAGCCAAAATAATCGCATCATACTCACCATCATCGAGTTTTCTTAGGCGTGTGTTAACATTGCCTCTCAGGTCCAAAATTTCCAAATCGGGTCGAATGGCTTTGATTTGTACAACTCTTCTCATACTGCAAGAACCAACTCGTGCACCCTTCGGAAGATCAGTTAAATGATTGTAATGATTGGATACAAAAGCATCGAAAGGATTTTCTCTAGCCATCACCACGCCCAGTTCAAATTGCTCGGGTATGGCATAAGGCAGATCTTTCATGGAGTGCACCGCAATATCAGCTCGCCCCTCTAACATTCCCACTTCAAGCTCTTTTATAAACAAGCCCTTACCGCCAATCTTTGACAAAGGTGAATTAAGAATCTGATCACCTTTTGTGGTCATTTTGATTAATTCAACCTCAAGGCCGGGGTGTAAAAGTTGTAGTTCTGACTTTACATATTCGGCTTGCCAAAGGGCTAATGGGCTTTTTCTTGTGGCAATTTTTAGTGTTTTTTTCATAACAATTATTTTATCGGGTACTGGGCTTGAGTGTTGCACATTGATAAGATCAATGCAGAGTAATTAGTTAACCACGAAAATATGTAAGACTTTGCAGAAGCTTTTATAAATATTTTGAATATTTAAGCCGATAAAAGGGATAATTAGCACACTAGCTTTAATAATCAATAAATTAAAAAGTAAATGACTTCTAATACAAACCAACTATGGGGTGGACGCTTTAAAGAGCCAACTGACGAATTTGTCAAAATCTTTGGCGCCTCTATCACTTTCGACAAAGTGCTTGCCTTCTATGACATTCAGGGCTCTGAAGCTCACGCAACAATGCTGAGCGAAATTGGCGTACTCACCAAGGACGAGTTAAAACAAATTCTGGACGGTCTTGCAACCATAAAAGGAGAAAT
>CAWVVS010000030.1:0-11373 GCA_963933655.1 uncultured Candidatus Thioglobus sp.
TGAACAAACTTTTATTGAAGGAGGTAAAGCTGCAGCTAAACCCCTAACGCTAATTGCAGCTATTGCGGTCGTTAAAAACCCTTGGCTTAGTGCTGATGGTAAAGACGTCTTTGTTCAAGACCTAAAACCTGGCATTCATGATGTAGCGCCGGGCTTGGGAAGAATGCTGAGTGACATGGTAATAAACCAAGCAGGTTCAGGTGAAGTTATAGAGGGCTATGGTAAGTCAGCCGTTGTTGGTTTGCGAGGTGAGATCGAGCATGCTTCAGCACTTATCCATACATTACGGTTTGGTAACTTTTATCGCGAGGCTGTTGGCGCGAAGTCCTACTTGTCATTTTGCAATACACGTGCTGGCGCCAATGCGCCTATTCTAATTCCACTAATGGATAAAAATGATGCTGGACGTCGCTCACACTATTTAACCATTCAATTGGCCATTCCTGACGCACCAGCAGATGACGAAATAGTCATTGCATTAGGCGCTTCTATAGGTGGTAGACCACATCATCGCATCGGTGATCGTTACCAAGACCTTAAAGATCTGGGTCATGATGTTGATAATCCAGCTAGCGTTTAATTAAACAACTAAATGCTGGAGCTCTCTTCAGATTCTGCAGATTCTATTGCCTCTTCGGCAATAACTTCCATTGCAACAGCCGTTGGTCTGTGCGTCATAACCTGGAATTGAGATTGATCAGACTCCTCAACATCTTGATTGATAAACATCATTATTAGAACGACAACACCAATAGCTAGGTGAATAAGACCAAGGTAAAGTAAAAAGCCCATTGCATCAAACACATCTAGAAAGTAACTCATTGTAAAAGGTCCAAATGCGGCAAACACACCGTATACCAATACAATCGTACCACTGGCACTAATCATTTGTTTTGGTTCCAAACGGTCATTAGCTTGCGCAACGCCCAGCGCATATAGAGGCAAAGTATTACCACCTATTAAACCACTCAAAACCAAGAAAACTGTCGTGGAGAACTCGAACGTGTTCAGCACAATGCAAATTGCAATGACATTGACACAACACAATAAAATAACCCTTCTTCGGTCAATCTTATCCGACAACCAACCCAGTGGCCACTGAAAAACCGCACCAAAACCAACAAAAAGAGTCATGAAGAGTGCTGTTTCAGGTATGGACAAACCCACTTTAATCGCGTAAATTGTACCCAAACCAAAAAATGCTGCAGAAGCAAGCGCAGAAATACCAATTGTTGCCACACCTGAGGGAGAGGCTTTCCACAAGGCGCTCACACTGAGTGACTCTTGATCATCAATAGCCGGTGATTCAATTTTTGTTAGTAGTATTGGAATCAAAGAAACTGAAAGCAAGATGGATGCCAGTAAGAACAAATTAACACCCGCCGGATCATCTACAACAAACAAACCTTGACCCAGCGCAAGCCCTCCCCAAACAACCACCATGTGTATGGAAAAAACTTGACCTCTGTTTTGATTGGTAGAAATTGAATTAAGCCAGCCTTCCACAATAATCATAATGCCAGCAATGCAGAATCCTGATAATAATCTAGAAACAAACCAAACAAATTCGTCGATAAATATAATTTGGAACAAAATGGCTGTTGAAGCCAAGGACGCAAAAGCTGCGTAAGTACGAATATGACCAGTTTTTCTAATTTGTTTTGGCGACAAAATAGCACTGGTCAGTGAGCCAATAAAATAGCCCGACATGACCCAACCAATGGTAATGATGGAGAAACCCTCGGCTTCTGCCCTCCAACTACTCAAAGTGCCCTGCAGACCGTTACCCAAACTAATAAACAAAACCCCTAGAAACAAAGGCCAAGTTGTCAGAAAAACTTTTTTTAACATAATAAATATTTTTGCCGTTAAATTAAGTTAAATAATCGCATATAAAGACTTGAAAAATAGTGCTTTTTATGCGCCTCATAAATTTTCAAAAAGCGGATTTTATACTATTATTCAAACGAATTTTCAGAATTGTGATAAAGTGTTAAGCCATGCGCATCATACACCGAAAAATTTCATTAAAAATAATCTTTATAGCTTGCCTTTTGGGTCTTTTTTCAAACCCACATGCTGCAATGAACATTGGCGATCAAGCACCAAATTTCACGCTTGCTGACCAAGACAACATCAACCATACTTTGAGCGATTATCAAGATCAGTGGGTTGTCTTGTATTTCTACCCAAAAGATGATTCTCCCGGTTGTACAACTCAAGCCTGTGATTTTAGAGATGCTGTTGAGCACATTATCAGCTCCAAAGCCGTTGTGTTCGGTATTAGCGTGGATAGTGTCGAGTCGCACAAGGATTTTTCTGTCAAATTTAATTTGCCTTTCTCGCTGCTCTCTGATGAGTCAGGAGAGGTTTCTAAGACTTATGAATCTTTGCGTGATTTTTATGTTTTTAAACTATCCAAGAGAAATACATTTATTGTTGACCCTGCGGGAAATATAGCGAAAATTTATATCTCTGTGGATCCCGATACCCATTCTCAGATTATATTGGGCGACTTAAGCGAGCTTCAAAAAGCTACTGACAACCCTTAGAATCTACCAATGCAAGTTTGGCCGGCTTTGTCATTTTTTTAATCTCAGCCTCTCTTTTAAGCGCTTCACTTCGGTTTTCTGCTTGCTCTTGGTAGACCAAGACGCAAGGCTTGCGCGACAAAGTGTATTTGGCGCCGCCTTTAATCTCGCCAGAGTGCTGTTTTAAGCGCTTTTCTAAGTTATTGGTAATGCCACAATACAAACTATTATCACAACACTCTAACAAATAGACCAGCCAAGAAATTTTGCCGCGCTCAGTCATGCAAAGGCACGGATAGCAAAACATCAAATTCCTTGCCAAAATCACAACTAACTCGAGCGTGTACTTTGCCTTGCTTGTCATAAAAACGAGCGTTACCTATCAATGCAATAATGGCTTCGTGCCAGCGGGAAAATTTAATTCTTCAATCATGAGATTATTTATAAATTGTTAATGTTGTACTAAAGATTCAATCAAATGACGGTAATAGTAAAACGGCGGTTGTTCGAGATGAGGGTCTTTACCTTCATCATCCCAGCAACGCAAAGCCACACACTGATCTAAATAGTCATTTTTCTCAAACTCGGTCACCTCTTGGGCGCTCATCGGCCCACCTTGTAAGTTTAGACTGTGCACAGAAGCTGGCGAAAGGCGTCCAAAGTAATCATCTCTAACGGCGCACAAATAACGTTTAGTAGCAACATGTTGGCGAATAGGTTCCACAACAGAGCGTGGAAAGTAATCTTCAAGAAAATTAGCGCCCGCCTCTTCGTGATAATTATCTTTGCCTTTAGCCAAAGCACTCTCTGGAATTTCATTTTTAAAATGACCGATGTCGTGCAATAAAGCGGCAACTATTTGAGCGTCGTCAGCACCCGCTTTCTCAGCGCATTGCGCTACCTGCAGCATATGTTTTGCCATCGTCACTTGCTCGCCCAAATACAATTCCGCACCGCGGCGATTAAAAACGTCTTCGATATGATCCACAATGTTGTCAGCAGTTACTTTATTCGCTTTACTTTCTCCTTCTCTTTCTAACACATTTAAGAGGCTATAGAGGCCATCTAGATCGGTGTAAGCACCTTGCAAATGGCGCTTGCCTCTTTTAGAAAAAGCCGTTCTTGCGTGCATGACGCGAGTGTTATCAAAGAGCATTAAATCACCAGGCAGTAGCTTGAATGTGACTTTCAAATCTGTTCGTTCGATAATCTCACCCCAATGGCGATAGGCTTTATAAAAGGCGCGAATTTTATCCGCAGGCAGTTTTATCGTATCAATCGAGCGATTGTTGTACCGAACCTTAACCACCTCGTCTTTATCGTTCAATTCAATCATTGGTACTCGCGAGCGTAAATCAGCATCTTTATCTGAAAAACGATAATTAATCCAAGTGCTTGTCAGCGCATCAAAATTCTTTGGGCTTTCCTCACGTAGAACACTGGCCGCTTTAAATCCGTCAACAAGAACCGAATCACCGCCCTCTGTTGAGCTCTCTAAGCAGTGCAAGAGTTGTACTGTTGGCACGGGATCTCGATAAGGGTTGTCAGTGTGAGAGCCAAGCCCCATATTGGTATAAGCAAGATTATTAGGATTAACCTCGGTGCGCACTTCAAATATAGAGCCATAATTGGTTTCTCGTGTATAACCAATTTCAGAAATAACATTCAGCACTTGCCCTTCAGCTCGCGGCACGTTTTCAAGAATGCAAAAGCCCAGGTCTCTAACAAAACGCAAAACGTTCAGTTTTCCTTGACTGTTTTGACACATATGATCGTAATTTATGCGTGGCAAATCATTCGCCAAGCTGTCTTTTTGCCATAACCGCTTATGCGCAGAACTTCTATCGTCAAATTGTTGATTGAGGTTGTAGCAATTCTCTCTCAGCCATTGCTGCGAAAAAATAGACAAATGATTTTCGGGTTGGAAGCGAACACAAACATTGCCATCCTTATCCTGCTGCGCTTGTTCAATATATGCATCTTCGGGTATGTTGATAACACTTAACAAGCGCTGCCCGTTGTCAGCGTTTCGAGATGTTGGCATTTGGCAGTGGTCACGCAACCAGTGGCAGTACAAGCGGCTTTGCTTGCCGTCTTTCCAATCAATCACCAGCTCATCGTCAACGATTGACAAGATTTTTATCAACTCTGATTTGTGTGACATTGCGCCCCCGCTTACTTCACGATATTTCGGTTTAGTATACACAAGTCAATTAATTTCTCGTTTTTTTGTAGGGTATTAATTTCATTTTATTCAACTATTGAGCTTATTTAACTTTGCTCTAAAAGTGAACTCAAATCACTATTCTACAAGCAGTAATTCCTGCCATTGAGTGGTGTAACGCGGTGAACAGCGTTCAGCGTTAGATAGCCAACGATTATTGCCAATTTCATTTGCGCTAACCACGTGATTCAATAAGGATTTATGACTCGCCTTATCTACGGTTAAAGCCAACGTATCAACCACACCAAATAAATCGACTTGCGACTCCTTGGGAACAAGTCGAGTCAACACAATACCGCCTTTATAAAATTGATATTGAGCTTGGTAAATTTGACGCAATAACTGACTTACTATAGGCAACAGAGATCTATCACTATGCAAAGGATTGACAAACTTTATACCCTTTGAAAAATTAACATAAGCTTGTTTTTTACTAAAAGGATTGGTTCTAATAAAAATGCTTATTGACAAACAACCCAAATTATCAACAACAAGCTTATTAACAGCTTTTCGAGCCAGGCAAGTTAGCGCCTGATTAACTTCATCAAAATTCATCAAAGGGTGACCAAATGATCGGGAAGATACAATCTGTTTTTTTGCTGAACGTGATAATTCAAGTGCTAAACATGGTTCGCCTAAGAGCTCTTTTTGTATACGCACAGCGCTTATACCTAATGTGTTTTGAATAAGCGATTGATTCGCGCCACAAAATTCAAATGCATTGTTTATTCCAAGGGTATTTAGCTTAATTTTTGATTGACTTCCAATCCCCCAAATATCACCCACATCAACGGTTTTTAATAAGTTGTTAAATCGCGTTTTAGATAATTCATCAACATCAAAAACACCATTAAATTTAGAGTACTTTTTAGCTACTCTATTGGCTAATTTTGCCAATACCTTTGTTCTGCCAATACCGACACAGACTGGAATTCCAGTCCAAAGATTCACTTGATTTTTAAGCTGTTGCATATACTTGATTAAATCGAGCGACATGCCAGCTAGACTAATAAAACTTTCATCAATCGAATAGATCTCTTGCTCAGGGGAATAACCTTCAATAATGCGCATCACTCTATTTGACATATCGCCATAAAGTGCATAATTTGAAGAACAAACAACAACACCGCTGGCTTTTGTCAATTCACGTATTTTGAAATAAGGCTCTCCCATAGAAATCCCCAATGTCTTTGCCTCGTTAGAACGGGCAATCACGCAGCCGTCATTATTCGACAATACAACAATTGGTACGCCTTCTAATTTAGGGTTAAACGCGCGCTCACAAGAAGCATAAAAATTATTGCAGTCAATTAAAGCAAGCTTCTTAATCACAACAATGAATGACCGAAGTGACCACGCCCCATATAATGAGCTCAGTATCACCACCTATTTTGATGTCATCAAAAGCATCGTTTTCTGCTTTTAAGGTGATTTTTCCGCCGTATTTGTGCAACTTTTTAACCGTAAAATCACCGTCAACAACCGCAATAACAATTTTCCCACTGGTGGCTTTTAGTGATTTATCCACCACCAAAATATCGCCAGAATGAATGCCTGCACCGAGCATGGAATCACCCTGAGCTCGGACAAAAAAAGTGGCGTCTTTGTGCTGAATTAAGTATTTATTAAGATCGAGCTTGTCTTCCAAATAATCGTCCGCTGGTGATGGAAAGCCCGCTTGTACACGCGAAGTAAAAATGGGTATGTCTACACCATCAGGGCTATCTTTCGGTAATAACAACTCAATGCTTGAGCCAAGTTGGGCGCGATATATCTTTAAAGATTCTTGAACCGTTTCGACCAAACTCAAAGGCACACGAAGCACCTTGGTTTCTTCTTTAAACAAACCGGAATTTTTCTTACGACCAGCGCCACTTCGAGCGCCACCATGAGTTGATTTTTGCATAAAATATTTGAATTTTGTTACATTATTCAAATAAGTATTTTAAGCCAATTACAAGTTATCTGAAGAGCATTATCTCGCAAAAAATCAAATTGAGCCTCTAAAACGATTTTTTGCCAAATTTTTTCTACAACTCTCATCAATCACTGCTTTTTAATGAAAAGTCTTCAAAACAGGCTGTTTTTAGCTTATAAATGGCATTTTATGAGGAGTTTTTAGAGATTATTGGTGCTTAATTATCTCATAACGAAAATTTCCAATATTTTGGAATTTTTTTAGAACTATTTAAACCATTTTCGAGAAATTATCAACCTCTCTTTAGATTTTATTACTTGTCTGACCAAGCATATGTGTCCTTTAGGGTGGAAGGACAACAAGGTTTAAAAGAGCAAATCTAAGATTTGCAAGAAGGGGTTAGGATTAGTGTGTAGTTTTTGACTTCTGAGTGCTTTTTATGGCGCTGTGATACCAATCTAGTGCTTTATGAAGTTGTGATTTATTAACATTGAGGTGCTTACAAAATGCATTCTCTTTTTCGTTATTTAATTTTGTTTTCACTGTTTGATTGTGCATTAAGTTCATTCCTCAATAATTTAAAATTAAGACCGAATAGGCGTATCAATTTTTATCACTTCGATAAATAAGCTGTTGCTGGTGGAAGGAGGGACCACCAGCTTCAGCCGCTACCTCAACCACCACTTGGAGAGTAAAGTGGCAGGAGTGTTTCGAGGTTCTTTAAAATACTCGATCAAGCTTTGTAAGTACACCTTGGTGTTGCCAAACAGCGCTTCAATAATATTGTTTTTAGCGTCTGGTCTGCTAGCTCGCATGGGTATTGTGATAACATCGCTCATTGGATGAGCCCTATTATTACGCTACTAGCGTTTGTAAAAAGGAGAGTTTGTCGCATTGAGCCCTAACTTTCTAAAAACAATGGTGCCAGTTTAGGGCTTAAACAGCAATATTTAATGTTTTATAAGTGAAGTTTTGGTGAAGATTGTGTGAAGATGGTTTTGTTTGGCACTTTTTTAACTACAATAATACCTTTCTAACGATATATTTTTTTCTTATGCAACACATCCTCATTGTTGAAGACGACAGAACCATTGCTGAGAGTATTGCTTTTGTTCTTGAGCAAGACTCTTTTAGCTGTCAATGGTTTGATAATGGTCACAGCGCTCTAGACTATCTTGATCATAACGATGTTGATTTGATGCTGCTTGATGTTGGCCTTCCCGATATTAGTGGTTTTGATGTTTTGCGCAAGGTTCGCACCAAATCTGAATTGCCTGTGGTTATTATCTCAGCAAGGGATGATGAAGCTGACCAGGTGTTAGGTCTTGAAGGGCTTGGTGCCAATGGATATATCACTAAACCTTTAAGCCCAAGACTCGTTGTCGCTCATGTACGTGCCCAACTCAGACACTTGAGAACTGAGCCCAAACCTCAGCAATCTAAATTCAGTATCAATGAGGCGATGCAAAAAATACTCTTTACTGGGCATGATCTAACCCTAACGCCGGCAGAGTTTAAAATTTTGTCCCATCTTGTCAAACATCCTAATCGTGTACACTCAAGAGAGTACTTACTCAAAATTATTTGGGATAGACCTCATGGTTCTGACGTTAAAACAATCAATACCCATATCAAATCAATTCGTAAACGCTTGTACGAAATAGATGATAAAAATGAATGCATTGAAACACATCGTGGAATTGGCTACAGTCTGATTGAATGAAACACCTTAGACTTAATCTCGGTTTCAAACTTTTTATCCTTTACTTTTTAATGACCAGCTCGATTGTCTGGTTAATTGCTAATCGAACGAGCGAAGAGTCTGCCGAAGAGGTAATGATCCATGCTTCAAGTTTGCTGAGTAAAATCGCCTCTCACAATATTAACGATGGCGCTATAGATGTAGAGGTATTCGGAAAAACCGTCTCTGGCTATTTAAATCCACACGGCGTGGGGGAAGATGATAAAGAAAAACAAGTCAGCAATCTAGAGATCTATCTGACTAACAACCAAGGCATGGTCATTTACGACTCTCAAAGCCGAGCGATTGGAAGAAATTTGCGTAAAAACCTTGAAGTGGCAACCGCACTTCAGGGTAAACAAGGTGTTCGTAAAATTCCGTACAGTCCAGAAAATGACAAAACATTATTTGGCACAAAGGCGTTTTATGTCTCCAGCCCTATTTATGATCATGACAAAAATATTCTAGGCGCACTGGTTGCTATTAAACCGATATATTTTGGTAAAAGCGACTCTCGAATCTATGAGTACGCATTTTATATATTCTTTATCTCATTGATTATTGGTAGTGTTGCTAGTTATATTGTCTCGCGTGATGCTAAATTATTAGTGAGATATACTTCCCACCTCTCAATTGGTGAGAACGTAAACGCACCAAAGATACACAATAATGAGTTTATTAGGCTACTTGAAGCCATCGAAAAACTCAGAAATGAACTAGAGCTTAAAGACAATGTTGAGGAATACATAGACACACTCGCACATGAGCTTCGCACCCCAATTACTGGTGTCAGAGCAACCGCAGAAAACTTACTATTACCAATGGATGACAAACAGCGAGAGCACTTCATCCAAAATATTCTCGACTCTAATAGGCATATGGACAAATTGGTTACACGCTTGCTTGAGTTGTCACGAATTGAGAGAAGGGAGGCATTAAAAAACGTTGCCACACTCAATATTGATGCGGTCATCAATAACATACTCAAAGCACCAATTCGCGTTAAAACCATCGCCAATAAAAAACTAAAGATTGAGTTTGACATTGAGAATGGTAGTGAAATTCGGGCTGAAAAACTTCTCTTAGAGCAAGCCATTGGCAATATTATTAATAATGCCTTAGACTTTAGTCCTCAGGATGGAACAATCACCATTAAAGCGAGTGAGACCAACACAGCTGTCACCATTATGGTTTTAGATGAGGGTCCGGGCATGCCGGATCATGTATTGAGAAAACTATTTACACGCTTTTTTTCTGTCTCCAGACCGGATACGGGGAAACGGGGAAACGGCTTAGGCTTGAGATTTGTTAGAAAAATAATGCAACTTCATGGCGGTGAAATTACTTTGCAAAATCGTTTTTTACAAGAAGGAGCAGAAGCCAAGTTGCGTTTTCCTTTTGATAACTAAAACACCACAATTAGAGGTATTTATCAATAGACTAATAAGGTCTATTGAAAACTATCGATTTTTTCAATAAACAAGCTTTAAAAAAATCGTTTTTCAAAGACCGACGAATGGTATTATTCGCGGGTTTTATAACTAGTCAACCTACTACAAATGAAAATAATTATTCCGATTAAACGTGTATTAGATCCATACACACAAGCGCGTGTTAACAAGCAAACTCAAATGGTCGACCTAACCAATGCCAAAATGGCAATGAACCCATTTTGTGAAATTGCTGTTGAAGAGGCTTTAAAACTTAAAGAAAGTGGCGCAGCCAGTGAAACAATTGTTGTCAGTATTGGTACTGACAAAACAGTTGATACACTGAGAACTGCTCTAGCGATGGGCGTTGATCGTGCTATTTTTATTAAGACCGAAGCCGATCTTGACTTACAGCCATTACACATTGGAAAAATTTTAGAGGAAATCATTAAACGTGAGGATGCTGGGCTTATCATTATGGGCAAACAAGCCGTTGATAATGACAACAACCAAACAGGTCAAATACTTTCTGGGTTATTGGATTACTCACTAGGTACATTTATTTCTAAGTTCACTCTAAGTGATGATGCACAAAGTGTCGAAGTTAGTCGTGAAATTGACTCGGGTATTGAAACTAGAAGGTTAAATCTCCCTGCGATTGTTACTGTTGACCTGCGCCTTAACGAACCAAGATACGCATCACTCCCTAACATTATGAAAGCAAGATCTAAGCCACTTGAAATTATTGAATTATCAAGTCTTGATATCGATGTCAGTCCTCGAGTTAAAGTAATCGGCGTGGTAGAGTCTGGTACTAAAGATAGAGCTGCAAAGCAAGTCTCGTCTGCCAAAGAACTGCTTGATGAATTAGCTCAAATGGGGGTACTATAATGTCAGCCTTAGTTTTAATCGAATTACACGGTGCTGAAATTAGTGCCAATTCTCGTGCTGCGGTAACAGCAGCTACGCAATTATCAGAATCCGTTGATGCGCTTGTTTTGACAAACGATGCAGCGAATGCAACAGCAGTAGCTGGAATAAGTGGCATCAACACCGTTAAGGTAATAACGGACTCCGCACTTGAGCACGTCTCGGCAGGTATTGCTAGCAAGCTAATCGCAGGGGTGATGACTGACTACCAATACCTTGTTGCTGGCTCGGCCACATACAGTAAAAATATTATTCCAGTGGTTGGCGCTCTTCTTGATGTTCAACCGATTACCGATGTTTGCGAAGTTAAATCAGCAAATACCTTTGTTCGACCGCTCTACGCGGGCAACATTATGGCGACCGTTGAAACTTGTGATGCAACCATTTTATTAACGGTACGTCCAACAGCATTCGAGCACGCTGAAGATGGCGGCTCTGCAACTGTCGAACAGTTGTCAGTCTCTGTGCCTGAATCAAATTCTACATTTGTATCTCTACAAGAATCTCAATCTGAGCGCCCGGAATTAACAACTGCTGATCGTATTGTCTCTGGTGGTCGTGGACTTGGCTCAAAAGAAAATTTTGCTTTAATTGAACAA
>CAWVVS010000031.1:0-10954 GCA_963933655.1 uncultured Candidatus Thioglobus sp.
AGCAACAACGAAATTAACCAAATCATCTATCGATTTTGGTTTTTGATAAAACGCAGGGTTGGCGTCAATAATTGACACGCCAAGGCGCGCGAGTTTGAGCATATTTTCTAAATGAATGGCAGAGTAAGGAGTCTCTCTGGGTACTAGGATAAGTTTTTTACCCTCTTTAATGACTACATCGGCTGCGCGGTGCATTAGATTGTCAGCATTGCCATGGGCAATGGCAGCGAGCGTGCTCATGGTGCAAGGGCAAACCACCATTGCACGAGGTGGATTAGAGCCAGAGGCAACTGGTGCTGTCCATTGATTTTTTGAAAAGACTTGAAATTGACCTTCTTTAGCGTCAAAGTAGTCACAAAGGCTTTTCTCAATTTCAGCAGTGCTACTGCCAAGTCGTAGATCGGTTTCCATGCTGATTACTGTGCTAGCTGCTTGAGAAATCATGATGTAAATTACATCCTCAGTGCGAATCAACTCACGAATAAGGGAAAGAGCGTAAGGCATGCCGGATGCGCCGGTCAGGGCTATTGCGATTGGTTTCATTTTTTCTCAGAAAAATTAAGAGCGGCAGAATTAATGCAGTAGCGCTTGCCAGTTGGCGTTGGACCATCGGGAAAAACATGACCAAGGTGTGCATCACAACCGGCGCAGCGAACTTCGATTCTGACATAACCTAACGAGTCGTCTTCAATTTGCCTAATGCATCTGTTATTCGCAAGCTCATAAAAACTCGGCCAGCCACTGCCAGAGTCAAATTTGGTATCAGACTCAAACAATAGGGCATTACAGCAAATACAATGGTAATCGCCCGTTTCATAGTGGCTGTTATACTTGCCAGTAAACGGCGCTTCAGTGCCGCATTCCTGGGTGATATGATAAGCCTCTGGGGTTAATTCTTTATTGTTATCCATTCGTGTATTATAGGTTTGTACAATAGTTAGAGTAAAAAACATGGAAATATATTTGGTCGGTGGTGCCGTTCGAGATGAGTTATTAGGGATCGCAGATAACCAAACAGAAAAGGATTATGTCGTCGTTGGTGGTTCGATTGAAGAAATGAAGTCACTTGGCTACCGTCAAGTCGGCAAAGATTTTCCTGTTTTTCTGCATCCCAAAACCCATGAAGAATACGCGCTGGCCCGTACTGAGCGAAAAATTGGCTCGGGTTATACTGGTTTTGCATTCGACATTTCCACCAAGGTGAGCCTTGAAGAAGACCTGTCTCGTCGCGATTTGACCATAAATGCCATTGCCAAAAATTCAGAGGGTGAACTGATTGACCCTTATAAAGGCACAGATGATATTGAATCAAAAACTCTTAGGCATATTTCTGAGGCTTTTAAAGAAGACCCAGTTAGGGTGTTAAGAGTTGCACGTTTCACGTCGCGATTTTTCCCGTTTGGTTTTACGATTGCCGAAGAAACGAAGCAGTTAATGAGCGAAATTGTGGCATCGGGCGAGATTGATGCGCTTGTTCAAGAGCGTGTATTTAAGGAATTATCACTGTCACTATCTTATGACAAGCCCGCTGTATTTTTTGATGTCTTGCTTGAATGCGGTGCTTACCAACGACTATTCCCCATGTTGGATACAACAAAGAGAGGCATCTTGTATATAGCTGATTTACAAGATACAAGTGAGATGGTACGATTCGCACTTTGGTTGTATCAGCAAGAAGTGAGCAGTATTCAAAGCCTGTGCACTCAGTTGAAATGTCCTAAAGAATATCAACAATTGGCAGAACTAAGTGCTCGCTGGCACTTGTTGGCAAAAGACCTACTGAGTCAGTTCGCGGAGCCTGTGTTACACTTTGTTATCAGTACAGATGCACTTCGTCGACAAAAACGCTTTGCTCAATTATTAGAAGTATTTGATTGCTTAGGAATCAACACCAAGCCAATAGAAAAATTGGTGGATGAGTTAAAACAAATCGATATCTTAAAGCTTGATAAGACACAAATTGCTCAAGAATTGAATCGAGAGCGGCTAGCTGTAACCCAACGTTTTCTCGACTCGACAAAGTAAGTCAAAATCACAGAAGTCACAAGCATTTTTTGTGGGATCGACCGCTGACGCGCCGCTCTGAAAGTCCAAACTTGCTTTATTTAGAGTTTTTCGCCAAGTGTTCAGTTGTGTATCCCAGTCCGGCATTTTTGATTGTACTTGTTTACTGCTAGGGAGTATTTCTTTGTCTCTGGCGACAGCTTTATACATGCATTCACTGGCATTAATTTGCGCAAAAGCAACACCGTCAACCTCATTACTAATTGCGTAGATCGGAAGTTGTGCTTGCTCAATCACTTCTCCGGTTATTTGACTGAGTGCGCTGTGCCCGGTTTTGTAATCGATAATAAGCTTATCACCATTTTCCAGTTGGTCCATTCGGTCGAGCTTGGTGGAAAAGTTCAAACCTTCAATGCAAACCTCAACGACGGATTCGGTTGCGATAACGTTGAAGTCTGATCTTTGCTTTTCTAGGGCCAAGTACTGATTTATGACGCGAATAATGCGGTTTTTCTCTATTGATTGATAGGTTTGATCTGTATCTCCGATAGCTCTCATTGTGTGCGATTCAATGAGATGATTAATAGATTCTTCGGAAAGCTCTCTAAGGGCTTTTGAACTTGAAATTTCAATAAATATTGTCTCTAGGATTTTATGAATCAAAACACCTTGTTCGGCTCTGTTAAAGCCTAAGTGATCGGACTCAAAGTCTTGGATTTTGAGTCGCCTAACAAAGCCTTTAAATGAGCAGCTCATTTGGTCTTGAAGTGTTTGCACACCTTGTTTAATTGAGGTGTTTTTAAGTTGTGGTGCACGAGTGTCCTCGACAGTGGTCAGCACATGTTTTTGTGGTGTTATTGAGGTATTTTCAGTGCAAGCCTCAAAGTCCAAAAGCGGTGTGGCAATTTGTTCGCGACCGTTATTTTTTTCTGCAAAACTGAAGTGAGTATTGCGGCTTAGTCTTATGAGCCCATTGCGAGTGCTGATGGCATTTGACTGAATGAGGTCAAACGATGAGCCGGGTAATAGAAAATCGCTGCAAACAGTGGCAGGAATGAATAACGGAAATTTAATAAAACCAGGTAGAAAGTTACTGGTCATGTTTGACACCCAAACCTCATCAAAATGAAGACCCTCAGCTTCAAGTGCACCCAAAATGTGAATATTTGAATCGCCTGACTGTGGTTGAAAAATAACTGCATCAAAGTGTTGTCTGAGTATGTCAATACAGGATTCAAAAGTCATTTTTCGTTTAAGTACTGAGCTCTGGTTGAGAATCAAACTTTCGTTTTGAAATTTTTCAAATAATTGATATTCACTACTACTGAGTGCTCTATCCGATCCAAACCCCCAAATATCGAGCAGTTGATAAAGAGATTCAAGCCAATCCTCAGAATGAGAACGCTGCTTATTTTTTATCTGACTGATGCTAGTTACTTGCTTTTTCAGTATCGGACAGTCATCCATAAGCGCTACTAATTGTTTGATGGTGAAGCAATTTTTGCTGCGACTTAATAAACGGTTTATCAATAAACTTCGGCTATTGGTCTCTTCCTTGGCGCCCTTGATGTAAGGCGAAGGAATTACTCGACAAAGACTATCAAGCTCAACATTGCCCCCCATTATTTCATTTGATAAGGCGATAACTTTAAATAGGTGGCGAATTAAAGGATATTGTGAAAGCGAACTTCCCAGCGAGATATTAAACGGCTTTTGCTGAGTTTCTGTTGTATAAGAGTCAAAAACTTCATTAAAAATTGAAGATACTTGGTGTTGTAATTCGCCTAGATTTGGGATAACAACACCAATTTGATGCTTTGGGTTGTTGACACTTTTTTGTTTAGCCCACTTGGCAATGTATTGTAATTCAGCTTCAACTGTACTAAAGCTTTTGGCCTGGTATGTGTCTTTGCTTTGAGGTAATTCTAATTTTTGGCTTTGCAATAAGTCAAACAATTTGATTTGTTCCGGTGTCGGTCTTTTAATGCCAAAGTGATAATAATTTCCTGGCAGTATGGCGTCTTTATGAATGCGGTATATTTCCGAGAACAAGTCTGATGAATCAACGAATTGAGATTGTTTTTTTATAAGAGAAAACTTGTCGAGCCAGTCAACAAATAAACGCCCTAGAGAGCCTTGATAATTGACAATTTTTTCTTTTGAAATAAAGTGGGTTTTCATCAAGCGGTAACACTTTATTGCTTCATCTGTAACTGCGTTGAGGTTTTGGGTCTTGCTCTCACTAATTATTTCGCTAAACAGCATTCTAAGTTCAGGGTCTGAAAGCAAGCGAATTGATCCTTGGGGGTTGAGTTGAGACCAGGTGTTTTTAATAAAGGTGGCGTATGAGTAAATATTGGGTATTCTAACGGACCCAAATTGTTCAATAATGGTGTGTTTAAAGGCTAGAACTTGGCGATTGTTGGCAACAATGATTGTGTCATTGGCTTGAATGTTGGACAAATCAAGCTTAATCCTCATGCTTAGTCCTCGTATTGATATTCGAACAATCGATCGAGATGTTGCCAAATTTCTTCTAACCCACTTTTCTTTAGTGCTGAAAACAGTTGCACAGTAATATTAGGTAAGTCCTGGACTGCTTTTTTCACACTAAGTCGTGCATTGCTCGCAGCGCCCTTTTTGAGTTTGTCTGATTTAGTAAGAATTATATGCGTAGGCACCTTGTTAGAAACACACCACTCTAACATCATTTCATCGTAAGGTTTTAGTGGGTGACGACAATCCATAACCAGAATCGCCCCTCTCAAGCACTCACGTTTTTCAAAGTATTCGCTCATGTCTTTATGCCATTTTTCTTTGATTTTTTCTGGCACTTTGGCGTAGCCATAGCCAGGTAAATCAACTAGACGGCGGTCTTTATCAAGCTCAAAGAACACTAAGTGCTGTGTACGGCCAGGCGTTCGTGAGACCTTGGCTAATTTTTTTTGACCCGTTAGTGCGTTAATGGCGCTTGATTTTCCAGCGTTGGATCGGCCTGCAAAAATCACTTCATAGCCCTTGTCTTCCGGGCAATTTTTGAGCGAAGGGCAAGACAAGATAAATTTTGCTTGTCGGTATGGATTGTGCATGGGTTCGGCATTAAAACTAGACACGGATATTATAGTGCCTTACCTCTAATCAAAGGCAGTAGTATTCACTCGGTAGTGTGTGATAATTTTCGCATTATGTAGAATTTGTTGCGGAAATGGTATAGCTATAGCGTCCATCGCAAGTAACATGTTTTTAATGAGCAAGAGGAATCTATGGATAACGAAATATATTTGAAGCGTGAGTATAAAACGTTTTCGAAGGGCGATGATTTATCAAATCCTTTGAGGCTATATCGGGCGAATGTGCATCAAGACTGGATCGATTATAACGGTCACATGAGTGAGTCATTTTATCTCTATGTTTTTGGTGATGCTTCCGATGCACTTTTTCGCTACATTGGGATTGATGAAGCTTACAGACAAAGTGGTAAATCGTTCTACACTGTTGAGACTCATATCAATTATTATCAAGAAGCTTCGAAGGGTGAGCCACTGCACTTTACCACGCAGTTGCTCGGGCTTGATTCAAAGCGCCTGCATTTCTTTCATCAAATGTTTCATGGTCAATCGAATGAATTGCTGGCAACGACTGAGCAAATGTTATTGCATGTTGATATGAATGCGGCCGTATCCAGTGCTATTGATGCATCTGTTTTTAATATTCTTGAAGATATTTGGAGTGAGCATCAGAAATTATCATCGCCCAAGCAACAAGGGCGAGTGATGCACATCTCAAGCAAAAAATAAGTCCGCTATAGCGGAATCAAATTTAGGAGAATTTTATGGATTTTGGTCTTTCAAATGAGCAACAGATGATTATTGACTCTGTTCGTAGTTTTGTAGAACAGGAGCTTTACCCACATGAGGCAGAGGTTGAAAAAACGAATCGAATCGATGACTCTGTGGTTGAAAAAATCAAACAAAAAGCCATTGAACTCGGCCTCTATGCAGCCAATATGCCAGAAGAGTTTGGTGGTGGCGGTCTGGACTCTTTAACGCTCTGCTTAATGGAAAAAGAGCTGGGTAGGGCTAACTTTGGCTTGCAATATATTGTTGCCCGTCCTAGTAATATTCTATTGGCTTGTAAAGACGAGCAAATAGAGCGTTATTTATTGCCGACTATTCGCGGTGAAAAAGTTGATTGCTTGGCGATGACCGAACCTAATGCTGGCTCTGATGTTCGCTCAATGCAGTGTAAGGCAGAGCGTGATGGCGAGCACTTTGTCATCAATGGTTCTAAACATTTCATTAGTCACGCTGATATGGCGGATTATGTGATTTTATTTGCCGCTTCTGGAGTAGAGGATACTCCTCGTGGCCCAAAGAAAAAAATCACCAGTTTTTTAGTCGACATGGGCACGCCCGGTTTTACAGTGGAGCCTGGGTATAACAGCGTCTCCCACAGGGGTTATCATAATTTTATTTTGAATTTTGATAATTGTCGCATTCATGAATCACAAATGTTGGGTGAAGAAGATCATGGTTTTGATGTTGCAAACGAATGGTTAGGTGCAACGCGCTTATCCGTGGCAGCCATGTGTCTTGGACGTGCAGAAAGAGCACTTGAAATTGCCATAGAATGGGCTGCTACTCGCGAGCAATTTGGCCAGCCTGTGGGTAAGTTCCAAGGTGTTTCTTTTAAATTGGCTGATATGGCGATGGAATTACAAGCCGCTGAACTATTAACACTCCGAGCGGCCTGGAATGACTCGCAAGGCAATATGAGTAATAGTGATGCAGCAATGGCAAAGCTCAAAGCCAGTGAAATGTTGGCGATGGTTTCGGATGAGGCGATTCAGATTTTGGGTGGTATGGGGCTAATGGATGACATGCCATTGGAGCGAATTTGGCGTGACCATAGAGTTGAGAGAATTTGGGATGGTACTAGTGAAATTCAACGTCATATTATCTCTAGATCTTTATTGCGACCGTATGAATCATAACTTCGATGAGTCAAGCTACTCTTAAACGTTTAATTTCGCCCAGAACAATTGCTGTTTTTGGCTCTCGTGGCGCTGATTTTGCCATTCGAAATACTCGGAAAATGGGCTTTAAGGGTGAAATTTGGGCAGTGCATCCTCATAGGGAAACACTAGAGGGGTTTGATTGTTATAAGAGCGTTCAAGACTTGCCAGGGGTGCCGGACGCAGCTTTTATTGCAGTTAATGCCAACACAGCGATTGAAATTGTCGAACAACTGAGTGCTATTGGTTCAGGGGGTGCGGTGGTGTACGCCTCTGGTTTTGGTGAAGTTGGTAAAAAAGGCGATGACAAGACCAAAAGACTTCTAGAAGCTGCGGGCGATATGCCAATCATTGGTCCTAATTGCTATGGATTTATCAATAATTTAGATCATGTTGCTTTGTGGCCTGATCTTCATGGGTGTCACGTTGTTGATAAGGGCGTGGCTATTCTTACCCAAAGTGGCAATATCGGACTTAATATGACAATGCAATCCATTGGCTTGGATATTGCCTATCTGTTTACTTTGGGCAATCAAGTGGATATTGACATAGCAGGCGTAATGGGCGCCATGCTTGATGATCCGCGGGTGACGGCAATTGGACTTCATATTGAGGGCATCAAGGATATCAAAGCATTTGATGCTGTTGCTAGGCTTGCTTTAAAACAAAAAATTCCAATTGTAGCAATAAAAAGCGGTCGAACAGAGGCTTCGGCAAAAATTGCTCTCAGTCATACCAGCTCTCTAACAGGTTCAGATCAACTTTTTGACGTTTACTTTGAGCGCCTTGGTATTGCAAGAGTGAATACAGTAACCGAATTTCTGGAAACCTTAAAGCTGCTCAGTATTATTGGCCCACTCGATCATAATGGCGTTGCCTCTATGAGTTGTTCTGGTGGCGAAGCTGGAATGATGGCAGACTTAATAGAAGGTCTTGATATTTGCTTTCCAGATCTTGAAAATTCCCATAAGAAGTCAGTCCAGAGCACTTTGAATGACTATGTGGAAGTGAGTAACCCACTGGATTACCATACTTTTGTTTGGGGTAATCGAGAGCAAACCTTCGCGTGTTTTTCAGCAATGATGCGAGGCGATTTTGCCGCAACAATGTTATTACTGGATTGGCCTAAAACAAATGAAGCCAGTCAAATTGAATGGGATACCACAATGTTGGCGCTCTCCGATGCTATGAAAGCCACTGGAAACAAAGGAATCGTGCTCGCTTCAATTCCAGATTGCATGCCACAACGTATTATTGATCAATGCTTGAAACTCAAGATCGCACCGATGATCGGTTTGGACACATGTCTGAAAGCACTTCACCATGCTTATCGTTGTTCCATAGCATTTGAAAAAGATTCATTGGCGCCAATTCAGATACTCAATCATGCCAGTGACCACTTGTTAAATGAAGTCGTACTAAATGAATTGAATGGCAAGAAAAAATTGGCTGAGGCTGGCTTAAACACGCCTGACGGTTACAGTGTTTCCAGTGTATCGAGCGCAATGGAGGCGGCGGCGAACTTAGGTTATCCACTGACTGCGAAAGTGCTCAGTGAAAACATAAGCCATAAAAGTGAACACAATGGTGTTCGGCTTAACATTGCTGACAAAAAGGCATTGGCGCAAGCTGTAAACGAACTACTTGAGATTGAATCCACTCTACTAATCGAGACAATGGTTCAAGACGCGGTAGCGGAGCTTATTATTGGCGTAAACATGGATCCATTATTTGGTAATTATTTGCTTCTAGGTTGTGGCGGCGTGTTGGTGGCGTTGCTTGATGATAGTGTGCCCCTGCTAATGCCAATTGGCAGAGAAGATGTGGCGCAAGCTTTATCGCAGTTAAAGATTTACCCAATACTTAAGGGTTATCGAGGTAGTGCAGGTGCTGATATTGAGGCAATTATTGACAGTGTGATGGCGGTCGTAGGTTTTATTGAAACACACGAAGTTCTAGAACTGGATATTAATCCATTGTTAGCTCTTAATAAAGGAAAAGGTGCGATTGCGGTGGATACACTGGTTAAACTAAGGCAGTAAATTTTTTTTGAATATTAACTAAATGAATCCTATGAGTCAGTCTGTTATTTGTGAAGTGTTTGACGAGGTGTTACTTATTACTCTTGATCGTCCGAAGGCGAATGCAATCGATGCAAAAACCAGTCACGAGCTGGGCGATGCATTTATCGCTTTTAAAGATAATCCCGATCTACGGGTGGCAGTTATTATGGGTGCTGGCGAGCGATTTTTCTCGGCGGGTTGGGATTTAAAAGCCGCAGCTGAAGGTGAAGCGGTTGATGCCGATTTCGGCCCTGGTGGTTTTGCCGGTCTTACCGAGCTTTGGGGTTTGGATAAACCTGTTATTGCTGCCGTAAACGGCATGGCAGTTGGTGGTGGATTTGAATTGGCCCTGGCAGCCGACCTTATCATTGCTTCTGATAACGCAGCTTTTTTTGTACCCGAAGCTACGCTGGGTATTATTGCAGATAGTGGTGGTGTTTTAAGATTACCAAAGCGATTACCAAAAGCCATTGCCATGGATCTTCTAATGACTGGTAGACGAATGGCTTTAGATGAGGCGATGAAATACGGTTTGGTTAATAAACGCACTTCCCTTCAAGATTTAAAATCAGAGGCAATAGAATGGGCGCATGAAATCGCACAATCTGCACCACTTGCACTGGCATCTATTAAGGCAGTTATTAGAGAAACGGAAGACTTAAAGATAGAAGACGGTTACAAATTAATGCGCTCAGGCAAGATAGGTGTTTATCAACAAATGTTAAGCTCTGAAGACGCTACAGAGGGTCCGCTTGCTTTTATTGAGAAGCGCACACCGGTGTGGAAGGGGCGATAAGGGCTCAATTCACTTTCCAATAAGCTAAAATAGAACTTTAGATAACATTTGTCTGAGCGTCTGGTTGGGTAAATATGAATAATAAATTATCATTGGTTCTATTATTTAGCATTGTGGCACTATTCCCTCTCCATTCACTTTCTGGAGAAGGTGATAGCGAGGGCAAAGTTATGTTTGAAGCACTTGGTTGTTTGGGCTGTCATGGCCAAGATGGATACTCAACCGATGAAAGATATCCAGTTTTAGCTGGTAAAAATGCGGATTGGCTTGTTCAACAATTGGAAGATTTTCAGTCGGGTGAGCGTGTTAGTCCAATGATGAATGCAATGGCTCCAATGGCTGAAGGCTTTGAGCAAGTTATTGCTGAGTACTTGGCCTCAAAATAGTCGCCTCTGACCCACCTAAACCTGCGACAACACCCACCAATAAGCTTTGACACTCGAGTATAATTCAGATATTTTTTTGGAGAGTTACAATGAAAAAAACCATTCTTTTACTATCACTTGTATTAACAACTTTTTCTTCTTTAACTCTAGCGCAAGGCAATGTTGAAGCTGGAAAAGATTTGTCAGTGACGTGCGCTGGTTGTCATGGTGCTGATGGTAATAGTGTGATGTCTAACTTTCCTAAATTGGCCGGTCAAGGTGAAGGTTATTTGTTTAAACAACTTCAAGATTTTAAATCAGGCGCTCGTCAAGACGGCGCTATGGCTGGGGTTGTTGCGTCTCTTAGTGAAGAGGATATGATGAACTTAGCTGCCTATTTTGCCTCTCAAACAATTTCTGAAAACACTGCTAAGGCGGACGCTAAAACAATCGAATTGGCTCGTAAAATTTACCTTGGTGGTAAGAAAGACACAGGTACAACATCTTGTATCGCGTGTCATGGTCCTAAAGGCAAGGGTATTCCAAGTGCAAAATTTCCTGCAATTTCTGCCCAACATGCTGACTACACAGCTAAACAGTTAATATCTTTCCGTCAATTTGCATTTAACCAACAAACAGGTGAAAGCAAGCCTGAAAGAGCAAACGACTATGAAGGCATGATGAGAAGTGTTGCCAAAGATTTAACAACACT
>CAWVVS010000032.1:0-10608 GCA_963933655.1 uncultured Candidatus Thioglobus sp.
TTTTTGTTTTTTTAAAATAATAGGTTATTGTTTGATTATAAAATTCAAGGAAGGGATCAAAACAGCGCAAAGAAGATTTTGGACGATGCACTTCTGCTTGAGTCTTTAGGTGTCAGTGTTTTGGTCTTAGAGTGCGTCCCAAGTTCACTAGCGAGTTTGGTGAGTGAGCAATTAACCATCCCTACAGTCGGCATTGGTGCTGGCAAAGATTGTGACGGTCAGGTGTTGGTTTGTTTTGATATGCTTGGCATTACTCAGGGCAAACTACCAAGATTTGTAAGAGATTTTACTGAGGATAACCAAGGCGTTGCCATGGCAATTAAAGCTTTTGTTCAAGCAGTAAAAAACCAATCATTCCCTTCTGAGAAAGAGAGTTATTAATGCGCACAATTGAGGCCACTGGCGATCTTCAAGAATGTTTAAAACACTACCGTGATCTAGGAAAAACCATTGCCTTTGTGCCAACAATGGGCGGCCTTCATGAGGCACATCTTCAGCTTGTTGATAAAGCGAAAACATGTGCTGATGTGGTCATTGCCAGTATCTTTGTTAATCCAACTCAGTTTGCACCCCACGAGGATTTTGATGAATATCCAAGAAATCCTGAAAATGACCAAAAATTATTAGAAGGCAGAGGTGTTGACATTTTATTTCTGCCCAATATTGTTGAAATCTATCCTGAAAATCAAAGCAGTGTTTATGATGTTGGCTCTATAGGCACCTTACTTTGTGGTGTTTCTCGGCCAATATTTTTTAATGGCGTTGCTCAAGTGGTATCAAGATTTTTTGACATTGTTGAGCCTGATGTTGCGGTTTTTGGTGAAAAAGACTTTCAACAACTGAAAATTATTAAGCAACTTGTTGAGCGGCAAAAACGCAAAATAGAAATTGTTTCTTTGGAAATTGTCCGTGAGGATGACGGCTTGGCCATGAGTACTCGCAATAAATATTTAAGTAATAGCGAAAGAAGTGTTGCACCAAACTTTAGTAAAACATTGCGACAGGCAAAATCTGATTATTTAGAAGGCATGACATTAGACAAGATTGCCTTCAAAGCGAAAAATTCTCTTATGAAACCCTTTGAATTGGATTATTTTGAGATACTTGATGCAAATACCCTTACGCAAATAACGACTTCAAGTACCGATGTGATTATTGTATCGGCGGTAAAATTGGGTATAACTAGATTAATTGACAATATTGTTTTTAGGAGATCAAATGTTTAGCATTACAGATGAAGCTGAAATTTATGTAGCAGACCTTTTTGAGCAGCAAGATGAGGAAAATCTTGGTCTCAAGGTAGACGTCGAAAAGCCTGGCACCCCGATTGCAACGGTGGCATTTAATTTTTGTTTTGCAAGTGAGCTGCCGAGTACATACACTGAGTATCCGTTTAAGGGTTTTAGTGCTTATATTGATGATGGTAATAAGGAATATTTAAAAGATTCAAAAGTGGCTCTTAAGAAGGAAGGAACTGGTAAAAAACTCACTATTGTTGCACCAAATGCCAAGGGTGAGGCGCCAAAAGAAGATGCTCCTTTAGAGGAAAAAATCCTGTTTACGATTCTGACTGAAATCAACCCAAACCTTGCTTCTCATGGTGGTTTTGTGGATTTGGTTGAAATCACTGAAGATAGCGAAGTAGTGCTTAATTTTGGAGGCGGTTGTCAAGGCTGTAGTTCTGTAAAAATTACACTTAAAAATGGTGTTGAAGCCCAGCTAATGGGGCTATACCCTGAAATAACTGCGGTGCTAGATTCAACCGACCATTCGAAAAAAGAACACGCTTATATGTAGAGTGCTATCTCTGTCATCTGCATTCATTTTACCGATCTCAAAACGCGATGTTTTTTGGTAATGTTTTCTGTGAAAATGTTATGCTAGAGACAATAAGTCATTGGTATTTGTACAAATCTAGGATGAACGAGTGGAGAAAGTAATTGTCTACACACATTCAGATTGCCTGCTCAAAGATAATGGCTCAAATCACCCAGAAAGAAAAGAGCGCTTAGAAGTTGTTCTTGAGGCTATTCAAGACATTGATGACATTGATATAGAAATCAAGAGCGCTCCGCGTGCAATGCTTGAAAATATTGCATTAGTTCACCCAGAGGTCTATCTTAGTGAAGTGTTTTCAATCATTCCCACTTCGGGTTTGGTCAGTGTCGAACAAGAACCCTATGCCGATACTCTTTTATGCCCTAATAGTAAAGATGCAATTTTAAGAGCTTGTGGTGCAGGTATTGCTGGTGCTCAGAGTATTATTCAAGGTGATACGAAAAGGGTGTTTTGCGCAGTTAGACCGCCGGGACATCATGCTGAAACCACTCGAGCTAATGGTTTTTGTTTTGTTAATAATGCTGCAGTCACTGCTAAATATTTACAAAAAAAACATCAAATTAAAAGGATTGCAATCATAGACTTTGATGTTCATCATGGTAATGGTACGCAAGAAATATTTTATAACGATGCCAGTGTTATGTATGGTTCTATACACGAGTATCCTTTATTTCCAGGAACAGGATCAGAGAAAGAAATCGGCAAAGGTAATATCTTTAATGCACCTATTACGCCAGGCACAAACGGCAAAGATTTTTTAGAGATATTCAAGCACAAGATTTTAGCCAATGTTGACAAATTTGAACCTGAGGTTATCTTGTTATCCGCCGGCTTTGATGCACACAGAAGAGACCCATTGGCGAATATTAATTTAGAATCCAGGGATTATTTCAACATAACAAAAGAGATCGTCGATATTGCAAACAAACATTGCCAGGGCAGAATAATATCTTTTCTAGAAGGAGGTTATGATTTGGTTGCTCTTTCTGAAAGTGTAACAGAGCACATGTATGGATTGCAAGATAGCCTTCTAAATCAATAATAGGATTCGAAACCATGCATGAGTTTGATTTAATCCGTGAGTATTTCACTTGGACTTCAGATGAGAAGTCGATCATTCTTGGTGTGGGTGATGACTCAGCTATATGCGACTTTGAATCTGGTTATCAGTTTGTCACAAGTATTGACACCTTAATTGAAGGCGTCCATTTCCCCCAAACCACGACTGCTGCGGATATTGCTTATAAGACGCTTGCCGTTAATTTAAGCGATATAGCGGCAATGGGTGCATTACCGAAATACTTTACTTTGGCGCTAACTGTGCCGAAGATTGATCAATCTTGGTTGAAAGATTTCTCGCATTCGCTTAGGGCACTATCAGAGCAATTCGGCGTTAGTTTAATTGGTGGTGATACTACTAAAGGACCTTTATCGATCACCATTTCTATTATCGGCTGGGTTGAGAGTGGCAAGGCACTCCACCGCTCAGGCGCTCAAATTGGTGATGGTATTTACGTTTCCAATACCATCGGAGATGCAGCCTTTGCTCTTTGGCAGTTAAACAATAATGACGTGCCTGATAAAGGTTGTCTGACCAAGTTAAACAGACCTACACCACAAGTTAATTTAGGTCGATCTTTGGTGGATGTTAGTTCGGCCTGTATTGATATCTCAGACGGCTTAGAACAAGACCTATCCCACGTCTTAAAGGCCTCAAGTGTAGGCGCAAAGATTGATGTGGGGAAAATACCACTCACCAAGGTATTAACAAACTACGTTAAAAAGCATGATGATTGGTCGATGGTACTTAATGGCGGCGATGATTACGAACTTTGCTTTACTGTACCAAAAAACAATCAGATACTGTTAGATGATATCTCAAAGAGTTGTAACGTTAAGATTACTCAAATTGGCGTTATTTGCGAATCCATCGGTTTGGAAATTATCGGTACAAAAATTATTGGCAAGTCATACCAACATTTTTGATTGAGACCTTTGCAATAATTATTATGGATTTGTTAGTTGCAAGGACCACATATTAAATTTCTTTTTTCTCGGCAATCGTTTTGCAATCGATACATTGGGTGGCAGTCGGGCGAGCCTCTAATCTTGGTAACGAGATTTCGATACCACAAGTTTTGCAGTAGCCATAGTCACCAGTGTCAATTAAATGTAGAGTTTTATCAATTTTGGCGATTAGTTTTCTCTCGCGATCACGCGTTCTAAGCTCTAATGCGAATTCTTCTTCGATAGTCGCTCTGTCGTTGATATCAGCTACAGGAGTGGACTCTTTTTGAATGTGGCTAATGGTGTTTTCAGCCTCAAAAACAAACTGATTGCGCCATATTCCTAACTTGTTAATAAAGTGCTTTTGTTGTCCCTCGCTCATAAATTCTTCATCCTTTTGTGGGATGTATGTTGGAATCTCGTCGAAGTTCGGTTCAGTGGTCATTTGCGATAGTTTTACAAAAAAAAGTAGTTTTTACCAAAAAATGCATAAAATAGCAATGTTTTATTTCATAAAATTTATTATTATATAGCTAATGCCTCTCAAAGCACTAATTTTTGACGTGGATGGTACACTCGCCAATACTGAACGGGGTGGGCATTTACGTGCTTTTAACGAGGCTTTTAAATTGTCAAATATTAATTGGCATTGGGATAATGATACCTATGCAGATTTATTACAAGTAACAGGTGGGAAGGAGCGTATTTTTTATTATTTGAATCAATTCAAGCCTTCAATGAAAAACCCTCTTAGTAAATTTGATATTGCTAAAATTCATCAGCTTAAAACAGATATTTTTGTGAGTTATGTTGCACAAGGCTGTGTCTCTATTAGAACGGGTGTTCAAAGATTGGCAGACGAAGCAATTGAACGCGGATTGAGGCTTGCCATTGCAACGACGACCAGTTTACAAAATGTTGAGGCGATTCTTGATGGCGGGGGCATGTCATCTAAGTTTGAGGTAATAGGTGCAGGCGACGTGGTAAAGAACAAAAAGCCTGCTGGAGACATCTACCAATATGTGTTGGATGAATTGAAGTTGTTAGCTGAGGAGTGTATTGTTTTTGAAGATTCTGCTGTGGGTTTTGCTTCAGCCACCGCTGCCGGTCTTAAAACTGTTGTAACTCTTAGCGAGTATACTAAGCCTTTTGCATTTGATGGTGCAATGGTTGTTATTGATCATTTGGGTGAGAAAGATACACCCTTTAAAATAGTGAGTGGCCGACCAAGCAGTCATTCTTATGTGAACGTTGAGTATTTAAAGGAACTGCATGAACAAAATCGTTAATCTGGCTGACAATAGTTCTGTCTATGAGGTAGCTAAAATCACACCATTGGAAAATGCTGCGCAATTGAGTGAGCGCTTCGCCAATCGAATTTACCTTAAAAGAGAAGACGAACAAAGCATTCATGCTTTTAAGATAAGAGGTGCCTATCAAAAAATGGTTTCGTTAACTGAGAGCGAAATGGCAAAAGGAGTGGTTGCATCTTCTGCGGGTAATCATGCGCAAGGTGTGGCACTGGCTGCAAAAAAACTGGGCGTTAAAGCGTATATTGTGATGCCTTTAAGCACACCAAAAATTAAAGTGGAAGCGGTGCAGAGACTTGGCGGAGAGGTGTTACTGTTCGGTGATGTTTATGATGATGCGTACGGCTATGCTAAGCAGCTCGAAGCTGAGCGTGATTTGTGTTTTATTCACCCCTATGATGATGTGGATGTTATTGGTGGACAAGCAACGGTTGCAAAAGAAATTCTAGAGCAACTCGACAATATCGATGTTGTATTTGTACCTGTTGGTGGTGGTGGTTTAATCGCTGGCATGGCAAGTTATCTCAAGCATTATGCGCCTCATATTAAGGTCGTTGGTGTCGAGCCCAAAGACTCACCAACGCTTACCAACTCGCTTAAAAATAACGCACGCTTAGTACTCTCAGATGTTGGTCGTTTTGCAGATGGCGTGGCTGTTAAGCAAGTAGGCGAAATACCTTTTGAGATTGCCAAAGAAACCGTTGACGAGATGGTATTAGTCTCAAACGATGAGATATGTGCTGCAATTAAAGACATATATGAGGATGCACGCTCTATTGCTGAACCCGCGGGCGCTTTAGCGACTGCTGGCGCAAAAAAATACATCCAAAAACATAAAATTTCAAATCAAACCCTTGTTGCTGTTATTTCTGGCGCTAATGTTAATTTTGATCGCCTTCGTTATATAGCTGAAAGGGCAGATTTGGGTGAACTCACAGAAGCTATTATTGCGGTAACAATGCCTGAAAAACCAGGCAGTTTTTTGAAATTTTGCCGATTATTGGCAAACCAATCAATCACGGAGTTTAATTATCGTTATGCAGACGGCGCTCAGGCTCATATTTTTGTTGGTGTGGGTCTCAGTAATGGCGAGTCAGAAAAGCAAGCTTTAATTGACCGATTGAGTGATGACTTTGAAATTATTGATATGAGTGATAACTCAATGGCAAAAACGCACATTCGCTATATGGTGGGCGGTAGATCTAATGCTCAGAGTGAAGTGGTTTATCGATTCGAATTTCCTGAGCGCTCTGGGGCGCTTCTAGACTTTTTAGAAAAAGTGGGTACAAACTGGAATATTTCATTATTTCATTACCGCAATCATGGCGCTGATTTTGGTCGAGTTTTGATTGGACTGCAAGTGGATAACCCAAGTGAGCTCGAAGCGCGTTTTGATGAGCTTGGTTATTTTTATCAAAATGAGAGTGATAATAAAGCCTATCAATATTTCCTATAGAAAACTGCTTCTTGACGACGTAGAAACTTTAGTCGAGATTGAAAAACTAAATAACAGGCAAACCTGGTCTTCTGCTCACTTTTCTTCTAGCATTGTCGATAAAAATACACTGTCGATTGGGTTAGTCGCAGAACGTAGATTAATTGGCTATGCATTGGCCCTTATCGTTCCTGAGTCGGCAGATCTTCTGAATATTGGTATTCAACCGAATTACAAAAGACAGGGTTATGGCGAAGTGCTTTTAAATTATTTATTGGTACAATTAAAAAAAGCCAATGTTAGGGCGCTAATTTTGGAAGTTGGAGTAGAAAATCATATTGCGATTAATTTCTACCAAAAACTAGGATTTGAGGTTTTTGGCATACGGGAAAAATACTATTCAAATAGAGAAGATGCTAAAATAATGAAATTACATATACCTTACTAGAAACTAATTCAACATGTCTTATAAAAATATTACCGTCCCTTCGAGCGGCGAAAAAATCAGCATTGAAAATGACGTCCTAACCGTACCTAACAACCCAATCATTACCTATATTGAGGGCGATGGTGTTGGTATTGATGTGTCTCCAGTTATGCTAAAAGTTATCAATGCCGTTGTTGATAAAGCTTACAACGGTGAGAGGCAGATTCAATGGATGGAGATTTTTGCGGGCGAAAAAGCTGACGGTATCTATGGTGAATACTTACCAGAAGAAACACTTGATGCGATTAAAGAATTTTCAGTATCCATTAAAGGCCCATTAACCACACCGGTTGGTGGCGGTATGCGCTCGTTAAATGTTGCTATTCGCCAAACATTAGATCTCTATATTTGTCAACGGCCAGTTCAATATTTTGAAGGCACACCTTCACCCGCTAAAGCGCCAGAAAAAGTCGATATGATTATCTTTAGAGAGAACTCGGAAGATATTTATGCGGGCATTGAATTTGCTGCAGGTTCAGACGAAGTGAAAAAGGTTATTGAATTCCTTAAAAAGGAAATGGGTGTGACAAAAATTCGCTTTCCAGAATCTTCTGGCATTGGTGTTAAACCAGTTTCTAAGGAAGGTACTGTGCGTCTTGTAAGAGCTGCAATACAATACGCTATTGACAATGATAGGTCCTCTGTCACACTTGTGCATAAGGGCAATATCATGAAATATACTGAGGGATTGTTTAGAGACCAAGGCTATCAACTAGCCAAAGACGAGTTTGGTGCCCTTGAGATTGACGGCGGCCCTTGGTCTGGTTTTACTAATCCAAACACAGGTAAACAAATTGTTATTAAAGATGTGATTGCTGATGCATTTTTGCAGCAAATTCTATTGCGCCCAGAGGAATACTCAGTCATTGCTACGCTTAATCTTAACGGCGACTATATTTCTGACGCATTAGCGGCTCAAGTGGGTGGTATCGGTATTGCTCCCGGCGCTAACTTGTCAAATACTATTGCAGTTTTTGAGGCGACACATGGTACAGCGCCTAAATATGCCGGTCAGGACAAGGTAAATCCAGGCTCACTTATTCTTTCAGCTGAAATGATGCTAAGACACCTTGGTTGGGTCGAAGCTGCAGATTTGATTATTGAAGCGATGTCGAATACGATTAAGAATAAAACCGTCACTTACGATTTAGAGCGCTTGGTTGACGACGCCACTCTTCTATCGTGTTCTGAGTTTGGCGACGCATTGATTGAATCATTCGAATAAGCTAACTCTTTCTTTTCAATTAGCCATGGAGCCGTCAACGCCCTTGGCTAGTTAACACCACACCAATAAAGGAAATACCTTAATACGATCATTTTTATTGATTGATGTTTTTCTTTAATTTAACATGAGAGCAATTGAAAAATGACATTGGTAAAATAGGTTAATAAATACTTAGATTTGATTGACTAAAAAACCAGAACTCATTATAATTTGCCGCTTCATTCCTCGATAGCTCAGTTGGTAGAGCAACGGACTGTTAATCCGTTTGTCCCTGGTTCGAGCCCAGGTCGAGGAGCCAAATAACTAAATTAAGACATCCAAGGATGTCTTTTTTTTGTTCATTTCAATAATATCCAAAATTTCTCTATCGATGCATTCGAAAAAAATAAAATGGTTCGTTTTTGTAGATCTTTGGATGAAATAGGCTTGAAAATGGTTATTTATAGGTTCTTAAGCGTTGAAATAGGTAGTTTTTAGGCGTTGAAAGACGAAAAAAAGGTGAATGAGTGGCTAAACGAAAAATTCCTGATATTTTGGAAATACGGACTTATATGAGTAGATTCATTTTTCAGACAGTGTTGCTTTTAAATTTACCTTTTACGGATTTTTGAAGCATCAAGTTGTGATAATTTATTGACACCCATGAGCATCATGTTGCGTTTAAGTTCTGCTTCAAAATTGGCCAACACAGCTTCTACACCAGCTTGCCCACCCGCGGCTAGACCGTATAAGTAAGGTCTGCCCATTGAGCATGCATTTGCGCCAAGTGCTAACGCTTTAAGAACGTGTGTGCCGCGCCTTATTCCGCCATCACAAATGATTTCAATTTTGTCGCCAACGGCATCGACAATATCGCTCAACAAATCAAAAGGTGCGGGGCTGAAGTCGAGCTGTCTACCGCCGTGGTTGCTAATCATAATGGCACTCGCACCAATATCGACAGAGCGTTTCGCGTCATCAACCGACATAACGCCTTTAATCGCAAATGGGCCGCCCCAAGCTTCAATCGCTTTTTGAGCATCCTCCCAGCAAAGGTTGGTGTCAAATTGTGAATTGATATAATCAATAACGGATAGAGACTCTTTGCTGCCTTTTTCGGTTTTCCCGTCTAGGTTGGCAAGCTTAAATGCTTCATGAGTGAAATAGTTAAAAACCCAGCGTGGACGCATGGCAAAGCTTAGCAAACTAGAGGGGGTGAATTTTGGTGGCATGGTCATGCCTGTGCGTAGGTCTCGTTCTCTATTGCCAGCCACAATTGTATCGATCGTTAAACATAAGGATGAAAAGTTTGCTTTTTTACAACGCTCTATTAGTTCGTAGGTTAATTCACGATCTTTATGAATGTAAATTTGCAACATTTTTGGACTATTGATTAAGCTACCAATTTCTTCGATGCTAACCGATGACAATGTTGAGAGGCTGTAATACTGCCCAAATTTTTCTGCAGCAAGAGAGGCCGCACGTTCACCATCGTGATGAAATAATCGACTCATTCCAGTTGGAGCTAGAAATAATGGTGAGCTAACTTTTTGCCCCAATATGGTTGTTGAGAGGTCGATATTGGCTACATCTGCTAAGCCATTAGGAATTAAGTCATAGTCTTCAAATGCAGTGGTATTGCGATTAAGTGTATGTTCATCGTCTGCACCACCGTCAATATAATGAAATAATGGAGATGGAATCCGACTTTTGGCTATTTTACGAAAGTCATCAATATTGTGACAGTGTTTTATTTGCATAATGTTTGAAGCAAGACCGCTACCCTTTTTTCTATCTATTTGATAAAGCTGAAAATCTGTAAAACAACACTTTATTCTACGATCGACCGCGTTTACTTAAAGTGCTGTTTCTTCTTGCAACGTAAATAGTACCTATAGCAAAAAAGCTAAAAATTAAAAGAGCTATCAATTCAAATTGGGTTAATTTAGTGTCAGCTACTTCCTCTTTTGAGATTGTAATCGTAGGTTGCGCAACGTCCTCTTTTGATTCCAAATCTGAATCATCATTAAATATTTCTGTGGGTTCTTCATCAACAGGCTCAGATTGGTAGGGCGTTTCATTATTTACTGCATCGTTGGTCTCTGAGACAGAAGTGATTTCTTGATTTGCTTGATCGGACTGAGTTTTGAGCGGAATAAGTGCAGTTGCTTGTTTTTCATCTATTTTCTCAATTTCTGTTGGTGGTAGAAGCTCCTCATCAGACAACAATACTTGAGGTTGATTATTTAAAGTGTCTATCAGTTCTAGATCTCTATCATCACCACCAGCAATGAGAGAATTTGTAAGGCCGACTAATAAGAATAAG
>CAWVVS010000033.1:0-10278 GCA_963933655.1 uncultured Candidatus Thioglobus sp.
GTAGTTGGTAATATCAACTACAGGGGAATGTATTTGTTGTGAGGCACGCTTCAGTTTCTGCACCATCCACTGTGGCGTTTCAATTGTATTATTAATACCTTTGATAACACGCGTTAAATATTTAGGGCAAGCTTTCGTATTCGAAACTTTTGTAGCAAAATCAGTATTGCCTTTTTCTTCAGCCTTATAGGTGGGTGAAGGCATTGTTAAATCATAACTTGCACAAACCTCACGAGCCACGCCCAATACACTGAAACAATCACCTCTATTTGGAGTTATGTCTAATTCAATAATTTGATCATCTAAATCAAGGTGTATTCTCACGCTCTCACCCAAGGTTGCATCAGATGATAATTCCATAATACCTTCATGCGAATCTGAAATACCAAGCTCAGCTTCTGAGCAAAGCATACCACAAGACTCAACGCCTCGTAATTTGGCTTTTTTGATTTTTAGTCCGTTTGGTAATTTTGAACCAACCGTAGCAACAACCACCTTCAGGGCCTGTTTAACATTGGGTGCGCCACAAATAATTTGCAGATTATCACTCTGACCAATATTGACCTGACAAAGGCTTAATTTATCGGCATTTGGGTGTTTTTCGCAGCTGACTACTTGACCCACCACAACGCCATCAAACAAAGGTGCAACGGGTGCAATGCCGTCGACTTCAAGACCAGCCATAGTCAACTTTTCGGCCAATACTTCGTCACTAACGTCTGGATTAACCCACTCTCTCAGCCATGTTGTTGAAATATTCATCTAAACACCAAACTAAAATTGATTAAGGAAACGAATATCATTTTCAAAGAATAATCTCAGATCATTAACGCCGTATCGTAGCATCGCTAAGCGCTCTACACCCATGCCAAAAGCAAGGCCTGAAAACTCTTCTGGATCAATATTTACAGCTGTTAATACATTAGGATGAACAACGCCACAACCTAGTACTTCCAGCCAGCCAGTTTTTTTACACACTCGACAACCATCGCCACCGCAAATAACACACTCAATATCGGCTTCGGCTGATGGCTCAGTGAATGGAAAGTATGACGGTCTAAATCTCACTTTAAGATCTTCTTTTTCAAAATACGCTCTTAAAAAATCAATCAATAAACCTTTTAATTGAGCGAAACTAGCCTCCTCGTCAACGATCAAACCCTCAACCTGATGAAACATCGGTGTATGAGTAACGTCGGAATCGCAGCGATAAACACGCCCGGGTGCAATCACGCGCACCGGTGGTTTCTGCTTCTCTAGTGTTCGTATTTGAACAGGAGAAGTGTGTGTTCTTAAAACAGTGCTGGCATCAAAATAAAAAGTGTCGTGCATCGCACGAGCAGGATGATGCTCAGGAATATTTAAAGCACTAAAATTATGAAAGTCATCTTCAATTTCTGGGCCAGTTGCAATCTCAAAGCCGCTTTTTGCGAAGATTTTTTGAATATGGTTGAGTGTTTGAGTAATGGGATGCAAGCCGCCTTTTTCTACATTTCTGCCTGGCAAAGTTACATCTATTTTTTCACTCAAAAGACGCTTTTCTAGTTCAATTAATTCGAGTGCCTCTTTGCGAGACTCGATTAACGCTTGAACCTCAACCTTTGCTAAGTTGATAGCCTCACCCATTTTAGGGCGCTCTTCTTTAGAGAGCTTACCAAGACCTTTTAGTAATGCCGTTAACTCGCCTTTTTTACCTAAATAATGCACTCTTGCATCATCTAAGTCTTTAAGGTCATGTGCTTCTGCAATGGCCTTTTCAGCGTTGGTGAGAATGGTATTAATCAAAATCTTGTAGTTTTTAATTTAAGCCTACCGCGTTAGCAGTAGGCTTTAATTGGTTTTACTGATTAGCGAGCGCAGCTTTGGCTTGCTCAGCAATTTTTGCGAATGCAGCTTTGTCGAAAATCGCAATGTCAGATAACACTTTACGATCAATTTCAACACCAGCTTTATTCAAACCATTGATAAGCACGGAATAGCTTAAACCATTGTTACGTGCTTCTGCGTTAATACGCACAATCCATAAACGACGGAATTGACGACGTCTCTGACGACGGTCACGGTAAGCATATTGACCAGCTTTAATAACGGCCTGCTTAGCAACACGATAGACTTTAGAACGAGCGCCGTAATAACCTTTTGCTTTCTTTAATATTTTTTTATGTTTGGCGTGCGCTTGCACACCTCTTGAAACTCTTGCCATGGGTATACTCCTAGATTAGCTGTAAGGTAACATTTTTCTAACCATTGGGACATCTGCCTTCTCAATGGTATCCGCAGCTCGAAGTGAGCGCTTTCTAGAAGTACTCTTCTTAGTCAAGATATGACGTAAGTGCGAGTGTTTACATTTATAACCGCCATTGGCGGTTTTCTTGAAGCGCTTTGCGGCACCCCTATTGGTTTTTAACTTTGGCATAATTTACTCCTTGTCTTATTAGACATATTTAACTACTCTTACGAATAGCTAGTTATATTTAAAGAAGCAATCAAACGTAAATTAGGTAAGGCTTCCAGTCGTAGACAATATGTTTTGCATACGGCAAGACTGAATAACACAGCCTAATTTAATGTTTCGTTACTTCTTTTTTGATTTGGGTGCCAGCATCATGCCTAGCTGACGACCCTCCATCTTTGCCTTCTGTTCAACATTGGCAAATTCTTCACAATCTGACTCAATCCTATCAAGCATTTTCATACCGAGTTCACGGTGTTGCATCTCGCGACCACGGAACCAAATACTTACTTTAACCTTGTCGCCATTTTCTAAAAACTTGATCAAATTTCTAAATTTAATTTGATAATCACCCTCTTCAGTGCCGGGGCGGTATTTAATGGTCTTTAACTGCGTTTTCTTTTGTTTCTTCTTAGCTTCGTTTTGTTGTTTCTTTTCTTCGTACTGAAACTTACCAAAGTCCATAATTTTACAAACAGGCGGTTCAGCGTTTGGAGAAACTTCTACTAAATCCAATCCGATATCACTCGCCATTTCTTTCGCTTGGCTTGTACTGATAATGCCAACTTGTTCACCTTCGCTACCAATAACACGTACTTCTGGTACTTTAATGTGTTGGTTAATTCGCGTGGTTATCTTATGTGGTCTTTTAATAATTACTCCTGGTTTATTAATTCTACAAACGCTTCAACTGGCATCGACCCTAAGTCTTCGCCACCACGTTTGCGCACTGAAATTTCGCCATTCTCCATTTCTCGATCACCTACGACCAAAATATACGGATATCGCTGCATTGAATGCTCGCGTATTTTAAAGCCTATCTTCTCATTCCGCAAGTCTGAAATGACTCTAAGTCCTTGTTTTTTTAGCTTTTGTTCTATATCAATAACAAAATCACTCTGTTTTTCCGAAATATTCAAAATAACAGCCTGAATTGGCGCAAGCCACGAAGGAAAAGCGCCCTCGTAATGCTCGATCAAAATACCAACAAATCTCTCCAATGAGCCAACAATAGCACGGTGCAACATCACCGGTGTTTGTTTCGAGCCATCTTCTGCGATATATTGCGCATCGAGACGCTCTGGCATTGAGAAATCCACTTGCAAAGTGCCACATTGCCATTCTCTATCCAGACAATCTTTTAGTACAAATTCAATTTTTGGGCCGTAAAAAGCACCCTCGCCTTCTTGCAATTCCCAGTCAATACCTTTAGCATCCAATGCTTCAGCGAGTGCTGCTTCGGCTTTATCCCAAACCTCATCCGCGCCAACACGTTTTTCAGGACGAGTAGAAAGTTTAATATCAACATTGTTAAAACCAAAATGTTCATAAACACTAAAGGTTAAATCGATAAAACGAGAAACTTCACTTTGAACTTGTTCAGAGGTACAAAAAATATGACCATCATCTTGCACAAAATTACGCACGCGCATAATGCCATGCAAAGTGCCCGATGGCTCGTTACGATGACAAGAGCCAAATTCCGCCAAACGCATTGGTAGGTCACGATACGATTTTAGTCCTTGATTATATATTTGAATATGAGCAGGACAGTTCATCGGTTTAATCGCATAATCACGATTTTCACTGCTAGTGGTAAACATTGCATCGCCAAACTTATCCCAATGCCCTGATTTTTCCCAAAGTTTGCGATCAATAACCTGAGGCGTATTCACCTCAAGATAATCATTATCTAAAAATATTTGACGCATATGTTGCTCAATAATTTGATAGAGCGTCCACCCTTTCGGATGCCAAAACACCATGCCTGGCGCTTCTTCCTGTGTGTGAAATAAGTTTTGCGTTTTACCAATTTTACGGTGATCTCTTTTTTGCGCTTCTTCTAATTTGTGAAGATAGTCTGCAAGATCGGCTTTGTTTTCCCAAGCGGTGCCATAAACGCGCTGAAGCATTTCATTATTTGAGTCGCCACGCCAATAAGCGCCAGCCAAACTCATTAATTTGAAAGCTTTTAATTTACTGGTTGAGGGCACATGAGGACCACGACAAAGATCCATAAAATCACCTTGTTTGTAAAGTGATAAAACTTCGTCTTCAGGAATGGAGGCTATAATTTCCGCCTTATAATTCTCACCAATAGATTCAAATAAAGCAATCGCTTCATTTCTTGGCATTTCAATCCGCGCAATCGGTAAATTTTGCTTAACGATCGCGTTCATTTTTTTCTCAATTTTTACTAAATCCTGCTCCGAGAAACCGTCCTTAAATGCGAAGTCATAGTAGAAACCTTTATCGATCACCGGACCAATCGTTACTTGTGCATCAGGATAAAGTTGTTGAGTGGCTTGTGCCAATAAATGGGCTGTAGAGTGGCGAATCACTTCAAGAGCTTGCTTGTCTTTTCCAGTAATTATAGCCAAACTCACGTCATCAGTAATTAGGTGAGAAGTATCAACCAACACACCATCCACTTCACCAGCAAGGGCTGCCTTTGCCAAACCAGAACTAATGGACGAAGCAACTTGTGCCACTGTTAAAGACTCGTCAAAAGTTTTTACTGTGCCGTCAGGAAGTGTAATTGCTGGCATAAACCATGAGTAAAAAAATAAAAGCGTTATTTTACCTTGCTCATGCCTATTCTAGAGCAATAATCTCAAGCTATAAAATATTGAGAATTATTAATATCAGCCATAAATTTCAAAAACTCCAAAATTATTCACCAATAAATGCCAATTTTATCGCCAAAGACCCTAAAAACTTAATTTTGAAGGAAAAAAACCATCTATTGATACCAAAGAATGCCAATTTTATTGCAAATAACCAGTCTACTTAGCAATGTTTTATTTTTTTAATAAAATTTAACAAATAATGCAAATGGCGTTTTTTTAATAATAATAAATTGATTTGACCTATAAGTCCATTTTGATATATAATGAAAACGAACACGAAATAAACCGAACAGGTCATACTTAAATAACTATCTCTCCTTTAGTAAAAATAGTATAGAATTTCATGTTCAATAAACTCACATATCTCCCTTTGTTGAGTTATTAAAAGAACACTCTTTAATAGAGGGTGTTCTTTTCTTTTTCAACAAGAAAACACATGCAAACTCACAGAAAATCGGGTGAATTATTAATATTACTGATAACGGTTGGCTGCTCCATGAGCTTCGCCATTTGGTTAAACTTATTGAACAACTTTGCCATTGAAAAAGTAGGTTTTGATGGCTCAGAAATGGGCATTCTCCAGAGCCTTAGAGAAATTCCAGGATTTTTAGCATTCACTATTGTCTTTGTGTTGCTTTTCATTAAAGAGCAAAAGATGGCCTTTGTTTCTCTTATATTACTGGGGATTGGTACTGCGCTCACTGGCTTTATGCCAACAAATCTTGCTTTCTACGCCACCACTATTCTCATGTCAATTGGCTTTCATTATCTTGAAACCATTTCCAACTCCCTCACATTGCAATGGGTTGACAAAGACAAAAGTGCCGAATTTTTTGGCAAAATCATCGCCACTCGTTCTGCAGCTTCCATAGTCGCTTTTGCCACGGTTTGGCTATTATTTGAATTTGTTGGATTGGACTATCTCTGGGTATATTTAACGGGCGGCTGTATAACCATTGCGATTGCGATTTTTTGTTGGCAATATTTTGACAACATCCCTCAACACGTCGAACAAACCAAGAAAATCGTTCTGAGGCGTCGTTATTGGCTCTACTACGCTTTGCAGTTTATGGGTGGCGCAAGAAGACAAATTTTTGTTGTCTTTGCCGGTTTTTTAATGGTGGAAAAATTCCACTTTACAGTGGCTGAAATTTCAATACTATTCTTATTGAACGCCTTTATCAAAATTCCGCTGGCACCTCGAATTGGAAGACTTATTGGCAAAATTGGTGAGCGCAAGGCTTTGGTAATAGAGTACATTGGTCTGATCATTGTTTTTATAGGCTACGCCATAACCGAAGACCCGATGATTGCCGTGGGTTTATACCTGCTCGATCACTTCTTTTTTGCGATGGCCATTGCCCAGAAAACATACTTTCAAAAAATTGCCGATCCGGCTGATTTTGCCTCAAGTGCTGGCGTGTCATTTACCATTAACCACATTGCAGCGGTTTTTATACCGATAACTTTTGGCATCATTTGGCTTCAATCTTATCAGTTCGTTTTTTACGCAGGCGCAATGATGGCAGTTGTTTCTCTAGCTTTAGCGCTAAATGTGCCTTCGCAACCAAGTGCTGGAAATGAAGTCTTAATTGGAAAATCATTAGGCTAATTGTTGATCGACACAATCATAATCTGCAAAGAATCCACTCCGCGAAAATGGTTGACGTTTAACTTATAAGCCACTTCTGCTTTTTTATTTTTAAGCTTGTCTTGAAAAAAAGCAATTCCCTCAAATATTCGTGAGTCACCCACTTGTTTCAATGTGCATTTTAGGTGTTTTTCGCCAACGATTTTTTGGTCAACTAATTCAAAATCACCATAAAAAATTGGCTCTTCAAATCCTTGCCCCCATGGCCCAGCTGATTGTAACAACCTAGCATTGGATAATGTCATCTCACCTGCATCAAGTATGCCGTCTGTCAATAATTCAACGCTCGGTTTTTCACCGTTTAAATGTTTATCAACAGCTTCAGAAAAACCTTTTTCAAATGCCTCAAAGTTTTCAGGTTTAAGGGTAAGACCCGCTGCCATTGCATGGCCGCCAAATTTCTCAATCAGTCCTGGATTGCCTCTGTCCATCAAATCAAGCAAGTCCTTCACATGCACTTCTGGAATGGAACGAATAGAGCCCTTAAGTAATTCACCAGATTTGGCAAAAATTGCGCAAGGACACTGATAGTCTTCTTTAATCTTACCAGCGACAATACCAACAATGCCTTCATGCCAGTTTTCATTAAATAAGCTAATGGCAAACTGTGAATTTGAAATTGCTTGCTCGGCAACAATAGCGCTTGCTTCCAGCTGCATTTTTTCTTGTTCTTGGCGTCTTTTTTTATTGAAATCTTCAAGGGTGGCAGCGTAACGCCGAGCATCATTAATATCATCAGAAAGTAAGCAACGAATACCCTGAGAAATATCACTCAATCGACCGGCTGCGTTAATCCGAGGAGCAACAGAAAAACCCAAGTCTGAAGCTTGCAATGTCTCCACAGGTCGTTTGGTTAATTCCAAAATAGCGAGAATGCCCTTTGAGCACTTTTTTTGACGAATTCTCTCAATACCCTCCTTAATCAAAATGCGGTTATTACGATCCAATTTCACCACATCTGCAACTGTTCCCAGGGCGACCAAGTCCAGCACTTCGCGAAGATCGGGAACGGGAATCTTTCTTTCGCTAAAATAGTTCGTTTTCTCAAGATGGGTTTTTAAGGCAGAAAACAAATAAAAACAAACACCAACCCCCGCTAAATTTTTGGACGGAAAGTCACAGCCATCCGTATTAGGATTGATGATGGCATTTGCCATTGGCAGTTCATGGCTAGGCAGGTGATGATCAGTAATAATGACATCAATATCGAAAGAGCGAGCCAACTGAGTTCCCTCATTACTTGAAATGCCATTGTCAACGGTAATGATTAAGTCTGGGTCTTTTTCTCTTTTGGCCTCATTAACGATTTCGGTGCTCAGCCCATAACCATGTTTAAAACGATTGGGGACAAGAAAATCAACCTGCTTTGCCCCCATTAAGCGTAGCGCCTTCAGTGCTACAGCGGTAGCTGTTGCACCATCAGCATCAAAGTCGCCAACAATTAAAATGCGTTTATCAAGCTTTATGGCAGATTCCAACAACTCAATTGCTGTGTTCATCTGAGAAAAGTTTGGCTTATGCAAGCCAGAGAGACTTAAAGATAGGTCGGACTCTTTGATGGATCTAGCTGCAAATATTTTTTTGAGAAAGGTTGGAATATCATCAGAATATGATGCCAACAGCGCCTCATCAATCGACCTGTTTTGCACCACTTCTCACAAGTCTAATATAGGTATCAAAATATTTGTCTCGAGCGACCGAACCACCATATGCAAAAGGTACTTCATAGACAATCAATTCACTACTTTCTACTGCTGTCGAGGTCCAATAAGAATCTGCCTGGGTGTTTGGGAAAAAAGACACATCAATCAATGTGTCCACATCGCCATAATAATTAACCAACGTTTTTAGCTCGATGAATGTTGGTAAACGCCAATCAGTAAATGAGCACAGGGATTTTTCGTTCATTTTGTTTGCATAAGCTAAAGTATTACAACCCCTACTCCAGGAGCAATGATGAGAATACTCGCCAAACTCTACACCACTTTCACCGTCAAACCAAGTATAGGTATTCTGCGTATACTGCAGCCCTTCTTTGGCAGTTTTAACTTCCCAATATAAGTTTAAGTCTTTATCCAAAACGCAAGCCCATTCAGTTTCTTCAAACTCAACTATTTCGCCTTTTTTTGAAATTTTGAGTAAATCAGCACTGGCCATACTACTGATCAATAGCACGAGAGAAAATGAAAAGAGTTTAAGCATTACGAATTTCAAAAGATGTTTTGAAAAAACACTATTCTACCAGTTATAGAGCTACTTAGCGTAAACGCTGAGCTACTTAGCATTCGAATTATGACCCTCAAACAACAACAGAGCAACACCCACTAAAATAAAACTGTCGGCAAGATTGAATATTGGCCAATAGAATCCCTCATAATGCAGATCAATAAAATCAATAACATGACCGAACAATGCACGATCGACCAAATTTCCCAGTGCACCTGAAAGCAAAATGGATAAACCAAGAAGTCTTTGGCGGAAATGGATTGATGTTTTATAGATCCAAACAACGAGACCAAGTGAGGCAATAATGGAAATACTCAATAATATATGGCGGGATAAGTCGCCACTATTGGCTAAAAAACTAAAGGCTGCACCGCTATTTTGTACATAAGTCCAGCTGAAAAACCAGGTAACGGCAACGGATTCACCTAAAACAAAATTCGAAGCGACAACCTGCTTGGAGATTTGATCAAGCAAGAGCAAGAGCAGAGAGCATAAATAGTAGATTTTGTGATTTAGGTCGTTATAATTCATTGTTAATTGATTATAAATAATTTGGAGGTTTTATGGGTTTTTTAACAGGCAAAAGAGCACTAATTGTTGGTGTTGCTTCAAACCGATCAATCGCATGGGGCATTGCCGAAGCAATGGCTAAACAAGGCTGTGAAATTGCACTCACTTATCAAAATGAAAAATTAAAAAAACGCGTTGATAAATGTGCCGCAGTTTGCAACTCATCCATTGTTATTCCTTGCGATGTTTCTACCGATGAACAAATCGAGCAAACATTTGTCGAACTTAAAAAATCATGGGACTCCTTTGATATCTTAGTTCACTCAGTTGCGTTTGCACCTCGTGAAGCCTTAAATGGTAACTATGTTGAAGTAACCACAAGAGAAAATTTTGCCAGCGCTCATGACGTTAGCTCTTATAGTTTTACAGCACTGGCAAAAGCTGCCACCTCCATGCTTAATGATAATGGATCCTTATTAACTCTAAGCTATTTAGGCGCTATTCGAGCCATCCCAAATTACAACATTATGGGTGTTGCTAAAGCTTCATTAGAAGCCAATGTTCGATATATGGCTGTTGCCATGGGTCCGGAAAAAGGTATTCGTGTTAATGCAATTTCAGCTGGGCCAATCAAAACTCTAGCCGCAAGTGGTATAAAAGACTTTGGTAAATTACTTGATTACGCTGCCCATAGTTCTGCATTAAAACGTAATGTTACGATTGAGGAGGTGGGTAATGCAGCTGCTTTTTTATGCTCAGATCTTGCATCAGGAATCACTGGCGAAGTGACTTATATCGATGCTGGCTAC
>CAWVVS010000034.1:0-10181 GCA_963933655.1 uncultured Candidatus Thioglobus sp.
TGGGCCTTGGCAAGGATATTAATGGCATCCCGATTGTCGCAGATTTGGCAAAAATGCCACACTTGCTTGTTGCAGGCGCAACGGGCATGGGTAAGTCGGTTGGTCTGAATGCAATCATTTTAAGTATTTTATACAAGGCCAAGCCCGAGCAAGTTCGGCTCATTATGATCGACCCAAAAATTGTTGAGCTTGCATGTTACGCAGGCATTCCACACTTATTGGCGCCAGTTGTCACCAATATGAATGAGGCAGCGAGTGCGTTGTGGTGGTGCGTCAACGAAATGGAGAGGCGTTACACCTTGTTGGCTAAATTTGGCGTTAGAAATATCGAATCCTTTAACGAAAAGCTGGTCAAATCCAAAAAAACAAACGCACCTTTATTAGATCCATCTTACAATGAGAACACCGCGGCAGATGGCGAAAAAGCGCCTGAGCTTGATGAATTACCACTGATTGTTATTGTTATTGACGAATACGCCGACATGTTGGGCGCACTTGCCCAAGAAGATCGCAACAAATCCAAGCGCGTCGAAGGATTGATCGTTCGTATTGCACAAAAAGCGCGCGCTGCGGGCATTCATCTAATCATCGCCACCCAAAGACCAAGCGTGGATGTTATCACTGGCTTAATCAAATCCAACGTCCCAACGAGAATTTCGTTCAAGGTTTCGTCAAAGACTGACTCGCGCACAATTTTGGATCAGTCGGGTGCAGAGCAATTACTAGGCATGGGTGATATGCTCTATATGGCGCCTGGTGTTACACACCTTAACCGCGTTCATGGCGCTTTCGTCGACGACGCTGAAATTTATCGAGTCGTCAACCATCTTAAAGCAAACTCTGAAACAAACTATATTTCTGGCGTTCTCAACCCACAAGAGGGTGCTGCAAGTTCAAATGAAGGTGGCACCTCGACATCAGGCGAATTGGATCCGCTTTACGACGAAGCGGTACAGATTGTCACTTCGACAAGAAGGGCATCAATATCCAGCCTTCAGCGCCGTATGAGAATAGGCTACAACCGTGCCGCACGTATTATCGAGGACATGGAAGCCAGTGGCGTTGTTAGCACGATGAATAGCGCTGGCAACCGCCAAGTTCTTGCGCCCGAGCCTGTCGATTCGGAATAAAAAAATGCCCGCATAAAGCGGGCATTGAGATAACACAGCCTAAAAAAGTAAATTTGGAAAATTTACGAATAAGGCTTTATATAACCAAAATTAGTGTTTAATCAAACAGCCACTAAACTTTATCCCAAACGGCAAAATCCTTGCCTTGATTGTTAAACTCATAACCAATAAATGCCTCGTCGCTAATGACCTCACCATCGTGGCCAGGGGCAATGGAATAGGCATCGCCTGCATTGACAATTAGCTCGCTGCCGTCATCATGGGTAACGCGCATACTGCCTTGAACGCAGGCGCCTAAGTGCCCTGCTTGACAACTTTCACCACCGACATGGGGTTTGATGCATTCAGACCACTTCCAGCCCGGTTGAGCCGTCACCCTAACTGCTTTCACTGTACCAAACTCAAGCACTTCAGCACGAGTTTTGTCAGGAGTAACCAATTCATCTGGATTATCATACGATTTCTTAACTAAACTTGCCATACTTTTTCTCCATTAATGTAAGAAAATTAAAAACCCAAATGGGTTTTTATATACAGCTCACAGCGACACCGATGAAGTCATTCTACGCCCCCCTGCCATATTCTGTCAATAGCAAATAATCCATCCACCAAAACAGCAGTTGTTTTTGCATACACCAAACATAATTTTTATATATCATTTGCTACCTAGGTGTTTGAATATTTTCAGGGTTTTGATGAGTATGGAAAAAACCACAACCACTCAACAACAGGTTGAGCAATTTCAAAGAGACGGATTTGTTGTTATTGAAAACGCGTTGAGCGATTCTCAATTGTCACTTATAAAAGACGACCTATCGAAATGGGTAGAAGAGAGCAAGCCACACACTCAGGCATTTGGTCAAATTATGGACGGAAGGCCTCGCTTTGACATTGAACCCATCACGCACACACCTGAAAAACCAGCCTTGAGAAGAATCACCTCGCCCGCTGAGGTTTCGGGCGCTTGTCTTGATGCTGTTAAAAATAACAACGCCTTGGGTCTAGTAACGCAGTTTTTCGGCCCAAACATTAAGCACTGGGGCAACAAGATCAACTTAAAGCTTCCGAGTTCTGGCACCGAGGTAAAGTTTCATCAGGATTTCCCTTTTGAGCCGCATTCAAACGAAGACATTGTCACGGTTTTATTTTTCCTCGATGACGTGACACTTAAAAACGGCCCGTTAGAAGTGGTGCCAGGCACTCATAAAGGACCGCTGTATACGCTTTGGCATGACGGCGTATTCACTGGCGCAGTCTCACCCGAAGTTGAATCCAATAACAAAAACAAGGCGGTGAGTTGTTTTGGCAAGGCAGGCTCAGCTTGCTTAATGCATTCTAAATTATTACACGGATCAGCCGCCAACCATTCAGATTCAGCGCGCTGCTTACTCATTATTTCTTACAGCGCTGAAGACGCAGTGTCATTAGTGCCCAATCCACTGCCTAGTGAGCTCGATGGGTTAATTGTTCGTGGAAAAAGAACCGGTAATGCACGATGCACGAATTACAGCGTCGAATTGCCAGAATACCCTAAAGAAGTTTCATTTTTTGGTCAGCAAGACAAGGCAAAAAATTAGTGACAAGTGCTCTCGAATAATGGTGACACAACCAAGCGGTTGGTTTTACTGAATACTAATAATGTCTGGTGCCGTCGATTTTATAGAGTTGCTTATAAAGTGGGCTTCCATCTCTAATTCTTATTCTTTCAAACAGTCTGCCGTTGTCGTAATAACTCAGAGCTTGTCCAACTAAAACGCCATGACGATAATGTTTTGATGTTTTCGGGTTGCCATTGCCAAACCATGTTCTTTCTTGTCCATGAATCACGTCATTTTTATAGAACCGCTCTATTCGCACACGGCCATTGGCATGGTAATTGATAGCCCTACCTTCTTTGATGCCCTTCTTCGCTTGAATTAAAATTCGTAAAACACCATTCTGATAATAGACTTTCGTTGTGCCATCCAGCAAGCCCTGTTTGAAACTAATAACAGATCTTAATTTTCCCGACCGATAAAAAGATTTTTCTTGCCCGTGAAGAAGTCCATCTACATAATGTTTTGAACGCTCAACCGCGCCCCAATCTTTGTTAATCAGTGTTACTTTACCTGTATAAGGCTGTCCAGTATCAGAATTTATAAGCAACCCGTCTTTGAGTTCGTTTAAGCTTGCAAGCGCAACAGAATTAAAAAGCAGGCTTAGCAGTAGAATTATGGATTTCATCATAAACTGATTTTATCCCATTATTAAAACAATAATTCGCCCAATTTATGACGCTCGGATACTAATGTCCTTTAAAAATATTGAGAATTATTGATATGGGCGTTAAAACCACAATGATTTAGACCAAACCTTACTAATTTCGATCAAAAAATAGCATTTTTGCACTTAAAATGCCTGTTTTTAGAGGTTTTTTGATAAAAAACAAGGTTGAGGGAAGCGCGTATTGAAAATTTTGGAAATTTTCATTTTTACAATTATTTGCCAAAAAAAAGACGCTGTTTAGGTCTTAAAGATGGCGTTATTTATCACCCATTAATGATTTACACTGGTCGTCATCGTAATTTAATATTTCTTTAAAAACAACTTCATTGCCCGCGCCCATAGGGAGGCCTGGAAATCTTACTTTATTGGATGACTTTGACATGCGAAAAGGCACGTTTGGCATTTGTGCATCGATGCCAGTAACAGGGTCTTTCATTGTCAATAGGCTTTCTCTGGCTTGGTAATGTTCGTCGTTGGCGATCTCGTCCATAGACAGTACGAGACCTGCGGTCACACCGCACTCAATAAATAAAGACATAATCTCTTCGGCAGTTCTTTGCTCAAACCATAGGTCGATGATTTCATTCAGCACCAATCGATTGGCTGGCTTAATTCTGTCTGCATTGGTTAAAAACCTGGGATCGTCAATAAGTTCAGGCCTTTCCAGCGCTCTGGCTAAGTTTTCCCATGTGTTTTGTGAAGAGCAAGATAGCGCTACCTGATGATTGTCTGAGGCGATATAAATGTTTCTTGGGGCGGTGGCGCTTAATTCATTGCCGATGGGTTGTGCCACTTTACCAGTAACAGAGTAATTGACGCACTCGCCGCCCATGTATCCAAATAAAGGCTCGTACAAGGAGACGTCAACAACTTGACCGCCAGAAACACCTCTTTTTGCTGATCGTAATGCCAAGCTTATAGCGTAGGCCATGTGGATGCCCGTGGTCATATCTGCTAACGGTATCGGTGGGCTAGTAGCGCCATTTTCTTTAAAGCCGTTGATTCCAGTGAAACCACTAAAAGACTCTGCTAATGTACCAAAGCCAGGCCGCTCCGACATAGGGCCACTCATGCCATAACCGGAGACTTTGCCGATGACTAGCCCAGGATTTAATTTGAGCAAGCTTTCATGGTCAAGACCCAAACGACCTAAAGAGCTTGTTCGAATATTTTCGATAAGGACGTCTGACTCCTTAATTAAGTCTTTAAAAACAGCAATGCCTTCCTTTGTTTTCAAGTTCAGAGTAATGGGGGTTTTGTTCCTGCCTATATGAAAATAATAAGGCTCAACGCCTTTGGACTCAGGTCCACTTGCCCAACTGCGAAGCGCGTCAGGAGCTGATGGGTTTTCAATTTTAATGATTTCAGCGCCCGCATCTCCCAACATAGCAGCGGCAAAGGGCGCTGCCACTACTGAAGATAATTCCAACACTCGAATGCCTGAAAGAGGCTTATTGGTGTTTTGTAGTGCCTTGCGATCTTTGGAAATAAAGTTGCTATAAGGGTCAGTGTACTGGTCTTGCATCATTATTTAGGTCGACTAAAGAGTCTAGTATAACAAAAGACCATTATAGAAAATCTTTACCGAGGCAAATGGCAATAAAATTCAACGGCCGTGGAATGAACATGAAAAGCCATATTTGAAAATTAGCGTGCTTCAACGTTGAAATATATTCTTTTAGGCATAAAAAAGCCCGCATAAAACGGGCTTTTAAAATATGGTGCCGACACGAGGATTTGAACCACGGACCTACTGATTACAAATCAGTTGCACTACCAGCTGTGCTATGTCGGCTTGAACGCGAAATTATACAGCAAAGGGTTTTTTATCAGCAAACTTTTTTTGCTTAACAATAATTAGCTTTTACGATACTTGAGGCCCAATCGGATGCCAATGCCTGCCAAAACCAAAGCCATTAAAAACCACTGTATAGCATAGCCAATATGCTTGCCAATGCTGCCCGTATACGGCTTCCATTGTCGGATGAAGCCATGGCTGCTTTCAGGGTTTAATAAACCAAGCACGGGGGTGAAATTTAGCCCTGATTGGCTACTCATTTCCGCCAAGTCAAGAGACTGCAATAATATTGGAAATTGTGTACCTATTTCGCTCTCACCAAGCTCCATACGCTTCACTGGTATTGATATTTGTACTTTGATTTCTGTTGCGTTTGTAGACAGCTCAAGATCGGCCAACTGATCGCGTTGTCCGCGCCATGGCATAAATCCACGATTGATTAGGATTGCCTTGTTTGAACCTTCAATAACAAACGGTGTAAGGACGTAATAGCCAGATGTTTGTTGAACAATCTGGTTGTCGTAGATAAATTGTTTTTCTGGCAGGTAATGGCCGTTTATCCGCAGATGGTAATATTCTTTTTCCTCGAGTCCTTCAAGCGAGGTAGTAATCTCAACGGCACCGGTATTGGCGATCTCGATCGCATTCTCAATGGCGCGCTTTTCGTCCGCTCGATCGAGCTGCCAAAAGCCCAGTGAGGTTAAAAACGCAACCATGATCGTAATCAGACCCGCTGGCAGGATAAATTTGAAGCTCATTACTGCGTCGGCAACAGGGTTGTATTTGGCTCAATCCATCCCATGTAGCTAGAAAACATCAAAAGAGCAAACAAGAAAACCGAGAGGCTGATGCGAATTCGAAGAGATTTAAACATTTTATCAGAACCCTCTTTACCGCCCTTTACCATGCCAAGTAACGCCGAGCCGAGACTAAACAAAATAACAACAATGATTGCAATAACGATATAACCCATAATTCTCTCAACTAAATTAAAAAGACCCCAAAAAGGGGCCTTTTATTGATCCACTAACTAAATATTATAGCCAATAAACAAAAATAAATAAACCCAACCATACCACGTCAACAAAGTGCCAGTACCAAGCAACGCCTTCAAAAGCGAAGTGATTGTCAGTATCGAAGTGACCTTTTTGGATTCTGAATAGAATCACTGTCAACATGATGACGCCGACTGTCACGTGGAATCCGTGGAAGCCTGTCAATAGGTAGAATGTAGAGCCGTAGATGCCAGAAGTTAGCTTTAAGCCGTCGTGGTATGCATGGCCATATTCCGCGATTTGGAAACCAAGGAATGCAACACCTAGGGCGATTGTGGCAATCATCCAGAATACCAATGCATTACGGTGACCCTTGCGAAGTGCGTGGTGTGCGTAAGTGAGTGTTACGCCAGATGTTAGTAGAAGGCCTGTATTCAGTGCTGGCAATCCCCAAGTATCAACAAGAACGAAGCCAGAAGAGAACTCAACACCTGATTGACCAACAGCGCCTGGCGTGTTAATTAAAGGCCAAGTTGCTTGGAAGCCTTCCCAAATATACTTTGATGTCTCTAATGCTTCGGTTGCGCCACTGAACATATTATTGTCTGCGCCGCCAAGCCATGGAACACTGAGTATTCTTGCATAGAACAATGCGCCAAAGAAGGCCGCGAAGAACATCACTTCAGAGAAAATAAACCAGCTCATTCCCCAACGGAACGACTTATCTACCTGCTTGTTGTACATCCCGTTGACACTCTCGTTAACCACGGTACCCAACCAGCCGAATAACATAAAGACAATAATCGCCATGCCAAGACCCATCACTGAGCCGCCCCATTCCACACCGTGCATTTGGTTTGCGAAACCGATAAATAGTGTTGATACACCGATGGAGCCAATAATTGGCCAGTAGGTGCCATGAGGTACATAATAATCTTGATTGCTCATTTTTCTTCCTCTCTTTTAACTTTCTAACTTAAAAAAATTGTAGGACAGACTAACGTCTTGTATGTCCTCATCCATCTCTGGCTCAATCACAAAGCGAAGCGTCATTTCGACCTCTTCGTGTGGCTTGAACACCTGTCTAATAAAACAAAAACACTCTAATTTCTTAAAGTAAAGTGCAGCATCCGTAGGTGCAACACTAGGTACCGCTTGGCCAACAACCTCAAAGTCTGTGTTGTTTTTGGCAATATAACTTGTTGTATAAAACTTGCCAGGCACAACGTCCATCGATGTCACCTTTGGTCCAAACTGTACTGGGAACCCCGGCATGGTCGATGCAAAAAAACTCACCTCAACCAAACGCTCTTCATCCACCTCGTATTGTTGCTCTGTATCTACCCTGCCTGATGTGCCGTTAAATCCCGTGATTTCGCACAAAACCTCGTACAGAGGGGGCATGACAAACACCGCAAAAAGGAGCATTAAAATAGGCGCTGAAACCAGCGTAAACCAAAACCTCTTTGTTATTTTCTTTCTTTCCACAGTCACCACTATGCATTAAGCATAATCGTTGCTGCGTATATCCCTATTACAACAACACCGACCAACACTGCGGTGATGACGGCGCCGTTATTGTTTTTCTTATCCGCCATTAACTGTGCTGTGACTCTTCAAGAATGACTGCACGAGATGGTGGCGTGTTAAAACTGTGATACTCAGCTGGAGAGCCCAACGTCCACTCTAGTCCTTTTGCACTGTACCAAGGGCGGGCATCTGCTGGCTCGCCGTTACGAATACAATCAACAACAAGATATGTCAACATAATAAATGACAGTCCAAAGCTGAACGCACCAATGGACGAAATAAAGTTAAAGTCCGCAAATTGCAGTGAGTAGTCAGGAATACGACGAGGCATGCCCGCAAGACCTAAGAAATGCTGAGGGAAGAACAATACGTTGACTGAAATCATCGCCCACCAGAAATGCACTTTTGCTAATTTCTCGTTGTACATTTTTCCCGTCCACTTTGGTAGCCAGTAGAATGTTGCTGCAATGATTGACCATAGTGCACCAGTTACCAATACGTAGTGGAAATGCGCTACCACGAAGTATGTGTCGTGATACTGAATGTCCGCAGGAGCGATACCTAACATCAAGCCAGAGAAGCCACCGATTGTAAATAAGAAGACAAACGACAACGCCCAAAGCATTGGCGCCTCAAAAGTCATCGAACCCTTCCACATGGTAGCAACCCAGTTAAAGACCTTTACGCCTGTTGGTACGGCAATTAACATCGTTGCATACATAAAGTACAACTCACCCGCAACCGGCATACCGGTTAAGAACATATGGTGCGCCCATACGATGTATGATAAGAAAGCAATGGATGCCGTCGCATAAACCATTGACGAATAACCAAATAGAGGCTTACGTGCAAAAGTCGGGATGATGTGTGAAACCACGCCAAAGGCAGGCAGGATCATAATATAAACTTCAGGGTGACCAAAGAACCAAAAGATATGTTGGAACATGACTGGATCACCACCGCCAGTTGCGTCAAAGAACGCAGTGCCGAAGTTACGGTCTGTTAGCATCATTGTTACCGCGCCCGCCAATACTGGCATCGCACCGATAAGAAGAAATGAAGTAATCAACCAAGTCCATACGAAAAGAGGCATGTCCATCATTCTCATTTCAGGTGCACGCATGTTAAGCACAGTGGCGATAATGTTAATCGCGCCCATGATTGATGAGAAACCTAAAAGGTGAACGGCAAAAATAAAGAAATCCGTTGAGTCTGGCGCAAACGTTGTAGATAGTGGTGCATAGAACGTCCAACCAAATGCTGGTGCGCCACCTTCCATAAAGAATGTGCTAAGTAGAATTCCACCAGCAAATGGTAGAATCCAGAAACTCCAGTTGTTCATGCGTGGTAGGGCCATATCTGGCGCACCAACCATCATAGGAATCAACCAGTTGCCAAGGCCAACGAAGGCCGGCATAATTGCACCAAATACCATGATAAGGCCGTGCATCGTTGTTAGCTGGTTAAAGAACTGTGGGTCCATTAATTGCAGTCCCGGGTGTAAAAGCTCCGCGCGAATGCCCATCGCAAACGCACCACCAATTATTAGCATCGTAAAAGCAAACCACATGTAAAGTGTGCCAATGTCTTTATGGTTGGTTGTCTTAACCCATCTTAACAAGCCTTTTTCAGGTCCGTGATGATCGTCGTGTGCTACAGTATAACTCATATGTTTCTCCTTAGATTAGCGTGCAGATGTAACATCTGATGGTTGCACAACCGAGCCTGTGTTGCCAAAGGCTCTTCTTTCGTAAGTAATCACAGCGGCTAGGTCTGAGTCGCCCAACATCTTGAATGCTGGCATGCCGTTTTTACCGTTGATGACAATATTTAAGTGACCAGCTGCATCGCCAATAGCAATGCTTGACCCTTTAATTGCAGGTCCGTAACCGCCGCTGCCGTCGGTCATATGACAGCCAGCACAGTTCGTGTTATACAAAACCTCACCTTGTGCCATTAGGTCGTCTTCAGACCATTGCTGTGTTGCAGCCTCGGCTGCTGCTGCTGCTGCGCCTTGTTGCTCAGCAACCCAAACTGCATAATCTGCCTTAGAGACAACATCAACCACGATTGGCATAAAGCCGTGCTCTTTACCGCAAAGCTCAGCACATTGGCCTCTGTAAGTGCCAATTTCTGTAGGTCTCGCCCATGCATCATTGATGAAGCCAGGGTTGGCATCTTGTTTAACTGCAAACGCGGGAACCCACCAGTTGTGAATTACGTCGTTCGATGTGATTAGAAAACGAATCGTTGTATCTACAGGGACCACTAAGTGATTGTCCACTGATAGTAGGTAGGTGTCGCCCGACGCGTCAAGCGCTTCGCGCTCTGCTGGTGTGCCATAAACAACATCTTTTGATGATTGTGAAAGGTTAGCAATAAAGCTAATGCCCTCTTCAGGATAATCATATTGCCACTTCCACTGGTGGCCTGTCACCTTGATAGTCATATCAGCCTTGTCAA